>OMQX01000016.1 GCA_900313335.1 uncultured Prevotellaceae bacterium | reverse complement strand
TACGTTCGTTGAACAGAGCCTTGTAGCCCTCCATATCCAGTACCCCGTCGTCGGTGATGGGGATTACGCGCAGTACGATTCCCTTGCGCTGTGCAGCAATCTGCCACGAGACAATGTTGCTGTGGTGCTCCATCTCGCTGACAATAACCTCGTCACCTTCCTTCATAAAGGCATCGGAGAAACACGTTGCCACAAGGTTAATGCTCTCGGTAGTGCCGCGCGTAAAGATGATCTCGCTGGTCTTTCCTGCATTTATAAATCTGCGTACTGTCTCGCGGCTTGCCTCGTGCAGGTCAGTTGCCTGCTGGCTGAGAAAATGCACTCCGCGATGAACATTGGCGTTTACGTTGAAATATTCCTCGGTCATTGCATCGACGACACAGCGTGGTTTCTGCGTCGTGGCGGCATTGTCCAGGTATACAAGCGGATATTTCTTGTATATCACCTTGTCCAGGATGGGAAAATCCTCACGTACCTTGTGTATATCGTACATTGCAGTATATTGTTACTTACACAGTTTACATCCCTCGCACTTGCTCAGTTCACCGCGCAGGCGCTTGTCAACCTGGAAATGCAGGCGGTCGCGAAGCGGTTCGAGCGGAATGGTTTCGATAACCTCGGTTATGAATGCCGATTTCAGCAGTAAACGTGCCTCGTTGATACCTATCCCACGCTGCATCATGTAGAACAGGGCATCCTCTCCCAACTGACCTACTGTGCTACCGTGCGAACACTTTACGTCATCGGCATATATCTCCAGCATTGGCTGGGTGTACATGCGTGCCGAGTCGGTAGCGCACAGGTTGGCGTTCTTCATTGCCGAGGATGTCTTCTGAGCACCTTCCCTTACATACACGATACCTGCAAATGCACCTACGGCGCTGTCGTCCAGTACGTACTTGTACAATTCGTCAGATGTGCAGTGCGGTACCAGATGTTCGATACGTGTATTGTTGTCAACGTGCTGCATCTTGTCTGCAATGACACATCCGTTAAGGTTAACCTCCGAGCCCTCGCCTGCCAGCTGTACGGTGCATGTATTGCGTGTATGACCGTTAAAGAGGCTCAG
The DNA here is from genome assembly GCA_900313335.1 of uncultured Prevotellaceae bacterium. Lineage (GTDB taxonomy): Bacteria > Bacteroidota > Bacteroidia > Bacteroidales > Bacteroidaceae > Physcousia. Next base: position 14,957 of record OMQX01000016.1, on the reverse strand, counting down.
CGAAGTATGTCTTACGCTTGCATTACGGCTCTCGCGTATATATACGTTGCTGTATCTTGTGCACAGGAGATGTGTTTCCTCTATCTCATATATGTTCAGATGGCTGTTCTCACCGGCAAATGCCTCGATGACTTGGTTAGTCAGGAACCTGCTGTCGTTCACGGCATGGTCGGTTATGATGATATCTGCCTCGGCACCCTCCTCCAGGATAATGAGCAGGCGGCGGTTAACCATCGTATCGTTGTCACCCTTCAGAATATTGCTTATCTGAATGGGATGTTCGGGACGTGTGTTGCGGGGTATGTATACCAGCAGGGTATCCACGCTCAGCATTGTGTTCAGGCATACAACGGCATCCTGTTTGTCTGCTATACTATTATAATAAGGTGTAACGTCAACGGGAGCGTTGCATATACGGTAGCAATATTTTGGCAGTTCCTGTGTCAGCGGAGTCAGGGCAATACCGTAGTCGGGCTCGAAATCAAGCCCTGCATCGGTATACTTGTAGCGCTCCGTCCTACGTGTAGGGAATCCAAGGCTCCGGAACCTGTCCAGGGCACCTGTGCGCTGTGCGTTCATTACATCGCACGAACGGGTATACAGGGTATCCCTTACATCGTTGAAGAAATCCGTATATTGCCTTGTGCCGCTCATAATCCAACCTCTTCCTTAATCCAGTCGAATCCCGTCTTCTCGATTTTTTCAGCCAGGGAGGCATCACCACTCTTTACTATGCGGCCGTCAATCATGACGCTTACCACATCCGGTTTCAGGTAGTCGAGCAAACGCACATAGTGGGTTATAACCATTGCACTCGTATCGGGCTTCCTCAGCTTGTTGAAACCCTCTGCCACAATACGCAGGGCATCCACGTCGAGGCCCGAATCCGTTTCGTCCAGGATACAGAACTCGGGTTCCAGCATGGCCATCTGGAAAATCTCGTTGCGCTTCTTCTCGCCACCCGAGAAGCCCTCGTTTACCGAACGGCTCGTCAGTTTGGTGTCAAGTTCCACAATCTTGCGCTTCTCGCGCATAAGCTTCAGGAATTCACCTGCGCTGAGCTGTTCGCGGCCCTGAGCCTTGTAGCGTGCGTTTACGGCAGCCCTCATGAAGTTGGTCATGCTTACACCCGGAATCTCTACCGGCTGCTGGAAGGACATGAATATGCCCAAGTTGGCACGTTCATCTGGCTTCATGTTCAGCAGGTTCTGTCCGTTGAACGTAACCTCGCCTTGAGTAACTTCGTACATGGGATTTCCCACAATTACGTTGCTCAGGGTCGATTTGCCCGCCCCGTTCGTGCCCATGACTGCATGAATCTCGCCATCCTGTATGGTAAGATTAACTCCCTTCAATATCTCCTTGCCATTGATGCTGGCATGCAAGTTCCTTATCTTTAACATACTATCCTATACTCCCTTCCAAACTTACTCCTAACAGTTTCTGAGCCTCTACGGCAAACTCCATAGGTAGTTTGTTTATAACATCCTTGGCATATCCGTTTACAATCAGCGAAACGGCATCCTCGGTATTTATACCACGTTGCTGGCAGTAGAAAAGCTGCTCCTCGCTTATTTTCGACGTAGTAGCCTCGTGCTCGACTATTGCGCTGCTGTTCTTCACATCCATGTAGGGGAATGTATGTGCACCGCATTTGCTTCCAAGTAGCAGGGAATCACACGACGAGTAGTTACGGGCTCCCTGGGCAGTTGGCGCAACCTTTACAAGACCGCGGTATGAGTTCTGACTCCTGCCGGCACTTATACCCTTGCTGATAATCGTAGATTTTGTATTCCTGCCGATATGTATCATCTTGGTACCAGTATCTGCCTGCTGGAAATTGTTTGTAACGGCAACCGAGTAGAATTCAGCCTGTGAGTTGTCACCGCTCAGCACGCACGAGGGGTATTTCCACGTAATGGCACTACCCGTCTCGACCTGCGTCCACGAAAGCCTGCTGTTGGCACCGCGCAGATGTCCTCGCTTGGTAACCAGGTTCAGTACCCCACCCTTTCCGTTCTTGTCGCCCGGATACCAGTTCTGAACGGTAGAATATTTGACTTCGGCATTCTCCTTTACGACAATCTCCACGATGGCAGCATGCAGCTGGTTCTCGTCACGCATGGGAGCCGTGCAGCCCTCGAGATACGACACATACCCGTCGTCGTCGCATACAATGAGCGTACGCTCGAACTGTCCCGTACCCCTTGCGTTGATACGGAAATATGTACTCAGTTCCATAGGGCAGCGAACACCCTTGGGGATGTATACAAACGAACCGTCCGAGAATACAGCCGAGTTGAGCGCAGCAAAGTAGTTGTCGCGATACGGAACCACACTGCCCAGATATTCCCTGACCAGATCCGGATGCTCCCTGACGGCCTCGCTTATGCTCATGAATATGATGCCCATCTCCTTGAGTTTGTCGCGGAAGGTAGTCTTAACGCTCACGCTGTCCATAACGGCATCAACGGCAGTTCCTGCCAAGGCCATGCGCTCCTCCAGCGGAATACCCAGCTTGTCGAACGTCTTCATCAGCTCGGGATCGATTTCCTTGGAATCCTCTGATTTTGACTTCTTGGTAGGATCGGCATAGTAGCTAATGTCCTGATAGTCGATTACAGGCATATTCAGATGACCCCATTCCGGCTGTTTCTGCTCTGCCCAATAGCGATATGCCTGCAGGCGGAACTCCAGAAGCCATTCGGGTTCACCCTTCTTCTTCGAAATAAGGCGCACGACATCCTCCGACAATCCCTTGTCGATGACATCGGTTTCCACGTCGGTTGTGAAACCGTACTCGTAGTCCTTGTTTACAATGTCTCTAGCAATGTCTTCCATTCATGCACCTTATCCGCCATAAGAGCCAACACACCAATCAGAAAGCCCCATTTCACCACACCTACGACAGCACCAAGCAGCCTGTTCATAAAGCCACCGACAATTGTGAAATCCAGCGTTTTCGTTATTATGGATGCCACCATGCCCAATACGATGGGGGTTGCTATCCATATCAGGATGAACATTATTACGCTTTCATTCACATCGCTGTATATCTTCCATGCGATGAAAAGACCCAGAAAGAAGCCAGCCATTGAAGCCAGCTCCTTTACCAGTCCTTGTTTGAAGCCGCTTACTGCACCCCATGCAAGGAGTACGAGCACTATGATATCCGTCGTTGACACCAACAGTTACAGTTTAGCCTTGACCTCTATTTCGGCAAACGTTTCGATAATATCACCTTCCTTCAGGTCGTTGTAGTTCTGCAGCGAGATACCGCACTCGAAGTTGGTCGTAACCTCCTTCACATCGTCCTTGAAGCGCTTGAGGGCATTTATCGCACCAGTGAATATCACTATGCCGTCGCGGATTACGCGGGCCTTGTTAGTACGGCTGACCTTACCGTCAAGCACATAGGCACCTGCAACGGTACCTACCTTGCTGATGTGGTAGACCTGACGAACCTCGACCTGAGCAGTAACCTCTTCCTTTATTTCCGGAGACAGCATGCCTTCCATAGCATCCTTCACCTCCTCGATGGCATCGTAAATCACACTGTACTGACGGATGTCAACACCCTCCTGCTCTGCAAGATGGCGTGCCTGTGCACTGGGTCGTACCTGGAAGGCAATGATGATGGCATCTGATGCAGCTGCCAGAGTAACGTCGCTCTCGCTTATCTGACCTACGGCCTTGTATATCACGTTGACCTTGATCTTTTCTGTAGACAGGCGCTCGAATGAATCCTTAAGAGCCTCGATCGAACCGTCCACATCACCCTTGACAAGCAGATTCAGTTCCCTGAAGTCACCAAGTGCAATACGACGGCCTATCTCATTCAGGTCCACACGCTTCATCGTACGCAAGCCCTGCTCACGAGCAAGCTGCTCGCGCTTGGTTGCAATGTCGCGGGCTTCCTGGTCACTCTCCATAACATGGAATGTGTCACCTGCTGTTGGTGCTCCGTTCAGACCCAGGATAGTAGCTGCCTGCGAGGGACCTATGCTGTCGATTTTTCTGCCGCGCTCGTCAAACATAGCCTTTACACGACCGTAGTTGGTACCTGCAAGAACCACGTCACCAACCCTCAGCGTACCGTTGCTTACCAACAGCGTAGCTACGTAGCCGCGACCCTTGTCCAGCGAGGATTCGATGATGGAACCAGTTGCTTTGCGGTTGGGATTGGCCTTCAGATCGAGCATCTCTGCCTCGAGCAATACCTTCTCCAGCAACTCCTCGACACCAGTACCCATCTTGGCGCTTATGTCCTGTGACTGATACTTGCCGCCCCAGTCCTCGACAAGGAAGTTCATTGCAGCCAGAGCCTCCTTTATCTTGTCGGGATTGGCGCTGGGCTTGTCAATCTTGTTAATGGCGAATACGATAGGTACGTTTGCAGCCGTTGCGTGAGCAATAGCCTCCTTTGTCTGGGGCATGATGTCATCGTCTGCTGCCACGATAATGATGGCAATGTCAGTAACCTGTGCACCGCGTGCTCGCATGGCGGTGAATGCCTCGTGACCCGGAGTATCCAAGAATGTTACATGACGGCCGTCCTCCAACTTCACGTTGTATGCACCGATGTGCTGGGTAATACCACCTGCCTCACCTGCGATTACGTTAGCCTGACGGATATAGTCGAGCAGCGATGTCTTACCGTGGTCGACATGACCCATCACGGTAACAATCGGAGCACGTGGAACCAGATCTGACTCATCGTCCTCGTCCTCGACTACAGCCTCGCTTACATCAGCACTTACGTACTCGGTCTTGAAACCGTACTCGTCGGCAACGATATTGATGGTCTCGGCATCCAGACGCTGGTTAATGCTTACCATGATGCCAATCTGCATACAGGTACCGATAACTTGGGTAACAGGGATGTTCATCATCGTAGCCAGCTCGTTGGCAGTAACAAACTCGGTCAGCTTCAGTATCTTGTTCTCAGCCATTTCGTGCTTGATTTCCTCGGCCATCTGCTCGCGTATTGCATCGCGCTTCTCACGACGGTACTTGGCACCCTTGCCCATCTTGTTCTTGTTGGTCAGACGTGCCAGTGTCTCACGTACCTGCTTTGCAACCTCCTCTTCACTAACCTCCTGCTGCTGAATCTGCTGCTTGGGTGCGTTCTTCTTTTTCTTCTTGCCCCCACCCTGCTGGTTCTGTGCGTTATTGTTGTTGTTGTTATTGTTGCGCTGCTCCTTGATGACGGCATTCACGTCCACACGCTCCTTGCCGATACGCTGACGCTTCTTGTTGGCCTTTTCCTGCTGCATCTTTTCCTCGCGCTCCTTCTTGCGCTCGTCCTTGGTCTTCTTCTTAGGACGTGTAATGGAATTGATAGACGACAGGTCTATATGTCCCTGAACCTTCAGCTCGGGTACATTCTGCTGAGGTGCATTCAGGCGGAATACACCATTCTTCATAGTACCAGTAACCTTACCGTCAGTAATTATCTGCTCTTCGTTGTTCCCGTTGTTCACATCGGGTGTTACAACTTCGGCAACAGGTTCTGCTACCTTCTCCTCGGCAGGCTGTGCTGCTGGCTCCTCGGCAGGTTCGGCCTTTGCAGCCTTTGGCTTGTCCAGGTCAATATGGCCGACTACCTTGGGGGTCATCTTAGCCTTCTCTTCGGCACGCCTGCGCGCTTCTGCCTCGGCTTCAGCTTTCGCCTTCGCCTCTGCTTCAGCAGCCAGTTTAGCCAGCTGACGTTCCTTTTCCTTACGCTCCTTCTCCTCCTTCTGCTGCTGGATCTTCTCCTTCGCAGTATTGCGCAACGCACTGTCTGGTTTGAATTCCTTCAGAAGCAGTTCGTACTGCTCGTCCGAGATTTTTGCATTCATATCCATCTCGACGTCAGCAAAACCCCTATTCTGCAGGAACTCCACAGCGGTTTGCAAACCTACGTTGCATTCCTTGATAGCCTTGTTTAACCTTATACTCATCTGTTCTCTGTTATTTTAGGGATTTTATTTGTCAAACTCGCTCGACAGGATACGGATTACCTCGTCAATGGTTTCCTCCTCCAGGTCAGCACGCTCTATAAGCTCATCGCGGCTGGTACCCAGAACGGCACGTGCGGTGTGCAGGCCAATCTTCTCCAGTTCTTCGATAATCCACGGGTCGATATCATCCGCGAACTCCTGCAGGCTTACATCATCTTCTTCCTCAACACCGTCGCGGTATACGTCGATGGTGTAACCGGTCAGCATGCTTGCCAGCTTGATATTGGCACCACCCTTACCGATAGCAAGGGAAACCTGCTCGGGATCCAGATACACCTCGGCCTTTACGTTCTCCTCGTCAATAGTAACGGTATTCACAACAGCAGGACTCAGCGCACGGGCAATCATCAGCTGCTTGTTTGCCGTCCACGGCAGAACATCGATATTCTCGCCATGCAGCTCACGGACTATGCCATGTACACGTGAACCCTTCACGCCAACGCAAGCGCCTACCGGATCTATGCGCTCGTCATACGACTCTACAGCTACCTTTGCACGCTCGCCCGGAATGCGGGCAACCTTGTGTATGGTAATCAGGCCGTCCTGGATTTCAGGAACCTCGGCCTCCATCATGCGCTGCAGGAACATGGGATCTGTGCGCGAAATGGTAATCTTGGGATTGCCGTTAATATTATCAACGCTCTTGATTACGGCACGCAATGTCTCGCCCTTGCGGAAGAAATCACCTGGAACCTGCTCGGTCTTGGGCATTATCATCTCGGTACCCTCGTCGTCATATACCAGCGTCTCGCGCTTCCAGCTCTGGTAAACCTCACCGCTGATGACATCACCCACACGATCCTTGTAGCGGTTGTACAGGGCATCATGTTCCAGCTCCAGGATGCGGCTTGCCAGTGTCTGACGCAGAGTCAGAATGGCACGGCGGCCAAATTCACTGAACTCCACACGCTGACTAACCTCCTCGCCTTCCTCATAGTCCTCGTCAATCAGACGTGCCTCGCTCAGGCTTATCTCCATGTTGGGATTCTTAACCTCGCCGTCAGCCACAACCGTACGGTTCCTGTAGATTTCAAAATCACCCTTTGCCGGGTTCACGATTACATCATAGTTCTCGTCCGAACCATAGAGTTTCGCAATCACGCTGCGGAAGCACTCCTCCAGCACTCCGACCAGCGTAGCACGGTCAATGTTCTTGGTCTCATTGAATTCTGCAAACGAATCAATCAGACTCACAGTTTCTGCAATAGTTTTCTTTGTTGCCATTTATCCTTTGTTTTTATTTTAGTTCTTGAAATAGTACTTGGTATATACGGTATCCTCGTAGCGGAAGGTTCTCGTAACCATTTCCTTGTGAGCACGCTTTTCGCCCTCCTTCTTGACCTTCTCCTCGCTGGTGACAGAGAAAGACTCCTCGTCCACCGCTGTCAGGTCGCCACGATACTTGCGGCCGTCCTTCTGCTGTGTCTCCACAGGTTTGCCGATGTGAATCTGATACTGGCGCAAGACCTTGAACGGATATCCCAAGCCGGCACTGCCTACCTCCAGTTCGTAATCCTCCTCATCGCGGTCAATGCGCGATTCGATATATCGGCTCAGGTCAGCACAGTCCTCAATCCATACACCCTCGGCATGATCAATGACAACCACAATACGGTCATCCGCACTGACACTCACCTCCACCAGGAAGTAATCCTTACCCTCCAGCCATTCGTTCACGGCCTGCTCAACAGCACTCTTGTTAATCATCTATACCCTTTTTAGCCCCCTCCCGACCTCCTAGGGGGGAGAGGAATTTGTTTACTGTTTATTCTTTATCCTATTGGGCTTTCCCCCTTTAATCAAAAGTGAGGAACCTTTGTGTGGGCCCCTCACTTCACGTGCGATTGCGCTGCAAATATACAACAATTCCCTCTATATACACGCGTGCATACAGGCAAGACACCGACCAACCCCCTATCTTTTAACATTTTTTATAATTACAAAAACCTTAAAAACATCCTCCTCTGATGTCTTGGTTCTGCGAACCTCCGTTCCGATGTCATTGGTTTATGCCTAAGAACAAGCTCTTGCACAAACCCCTGACATCATAACCCGTTGCTAATGCAACTACAGACATCATCCGAAAAAAAATACACGAAATGCAAGATTTTGTCTTTTATAAAAGATAAAAATGTTATCTTTGCGGTAAATTTCATCTATAAAAGATATGAAAGCAATCGTAAGACAAAGTTATCTTGACAAGATAACGAAGCATCTTGGCAAGGACACCATCATAATTATAGTTGGCCAACGTCGTGTGGGAAAGAGTTACACCCTGCGCCTCTTTAGGGATAAAGTGGCAGAAGATGCTCATACAAACAGAATCTTCATTGACAAGGAGAAACATGAGTTTGCCGACATTCAGACTGACCGGGACTTGAATGCCTATATTGATGAACGGCGAGACAAGACAAAGACCAACTATATCCTAATAGATGAAGTTCAGGATATAGAAGGTTTCGAGAACAGTATTCGCAGTTATTATGAGGAGCCGGATATTGAAATAATTGTAACAGGCTCCAACTCCAATATGCTCAGTAGTGACTTGGCTAACAAAATAGGCGGTCGCTACAAGGAAATCTTCGTTCAGGCACTAAGCTACGAGGAATTCATGGAGTTTCACGAGCTGCCCGACAGCGATGACACTTTGGCAAAATATATTCAGTTTGGCGGACTGCCAGGTTTGAAGAAGATTGGACTTGACGAACAGGATGCAAGGGAATATCAGATGGACGTCTATAGCACCGTACTGCTGAAGGATGTTATCAAACGGAATAATATCCGCAATGTGCCTTTTCTGGAAAACCTTGTTCATTTCCTTGCTGACAATGCAGGGAAAATCATTTCTGCCAACAGCATAGCAAAGTATATGCGGTCGCAAGGTGAGAACATCACCTCCACTGCCATTATCAATTATGCTAAGTATCTGAGCGAATCATACATGATCCACAAGGTGAACAGGTATGACATTCACGGACGGAAGATATTTGAGAGCAACGATAAATTCTATTTCGAAGACAATGGTATTCGTAACGCTCTTGTAGGTGGTTCACGCGAGAGAGACATTGAGAAGGTGATAGAGAATATCATCTACAATCACCTTGTACGCCTGGGATATGAAGTGATGGTCGGACAACTTCAAGCAGGTGAAATAGATTTTGTCTGCACGAAGCCCAAAGGCGAAAGGATCTATGTTCAGGCTTCCTACATTATAGCCGACGATAACTCATATGAGCGTGAGTTTGGTAATCTCCGTGCCATCAAAGACAACTATCCCAAATATGTTATCTCTATGACACCATTGGTAACCAAGTCTGATGACAACGGCATAACTCATCTTCATCTCAGGAGGTTCTTAACAGAAGGATTGGAGAGATAACGAAGGGTATGCGAAAGGTATGCCAGTGTGCTTTTTGCGACTGAAATCGGTTGACACCGCAAGCCATCACCTATGCTTTAGATAGCCTATAGACAGGCATCACCTATACTCAACAGTAAAGGTGATGTATATGTGATGTGAAGGTGATGTAAAGGTAAAGCGAGAATGAGGCGTGTTTCGGATTTTTCATGACAGCAAATATCCGAAGGGAAATATGTCCATTTTAGGGGGGCACGTGCCTAAACATGTTTTAGCACGTGCCAAACGATGTTTAGGCACGTGCCCCTTATTTTTCTACCATGGCAAAATACACACCTCACTCACCTTTCGCCATAATCGTCAATATCGTCGTCACATCACCTATCTCTATCTCGCCGTTGCCGTTGGCGTCGGCAGCCTGGTTGTTGTAGCCGTTGGCCTCCGGCGTAGCCATCAGGGTCAGTACGGATGTAACGTCGCCGATTTCAACCTCGCCATTGCCATTGGCATCGCCTACCAGGTAGGCAGGGGAATAAGTCAGATATCCGCCATCTCCGGCGTAAGCCTTGGTCTTATCAGTATAGTTTCCATTGTATTTCGTGCCGTCTCCGCCGACAAGCGACCAGCAAGCACTGAACATGCCGACACTGTAGCTAACATTGTCTGTTTTCCACAAATCGCCTACATAAATTCTTTGGAGATCTCCGTTACCTTCAAACATATACCCCATATTTGTGACCTTTTGTGTGTCAAAGTTGCTGATGTCAAGGCTTTGCAGTCCATAGCATTTGCAAAACATGCGATTCATTTCTGTGACATTTTGTGTATCAAATCCGCTGACATCAAGGCTTTGCAGACTTTTGCAATTGCTAAACATGCTATTCATTTCTGTGACCTGCGATGTGTTGAAGCTGCTGAGATCAATGCTTTGCAGGCTACAACAACTGTAGAACATAGACTCCATAGTTGTGACATTCTGTGTATTAAATCCGCTGACATCGATGCTTTGCAGATTTGTGCAAGCGAAAAACAGATACGACATATCTGTGACCTGTGATGTATTCAGGTTTCCAAGGCCAATAATTTCCTGCATCTTTTCGAATCGGCAGAACCAGGAATTTAGGTTCGTCGGGCGCAGTAATTTGAAGCCTTCTTTGATGACCACGCGTGTGACGGTCTCCTTACATGGGGTTACCCATGCCGGTATGACCTCAATGGGTATCATAGTGACGTCTTCGCCGCTCCATACGGCCGTAATGATCTGACCATCGTATATGTCACCGGCTGCAAGTTCTTGGGCGATGTAGTCAAAGTAGAGTGTCTTGTTGTCCTCGCACCAAATGGCATACGGTGTCATCTCGATTACCTTCCTGTTTGCATGAACGGGATAGCCGTCGCTGTTCAGCTTCCATTCGCAGATGTCGGGATAGGTAGCCCGCAGCGATGCAACATTCGCGTTCAGGGTTGAAATGAATGACTCGGATTTCATATCGTCCGCACTCATAGCCGTACCGCCGCCAGATCCGTTTGACCAACCTGCGCTCTGGCCGTTCTTTACACAGTTTTCACGATAATAACAGCTATTAAGCGTTCCACTTCCTATCGGATAAATGTAACCAGTATAATTTAAGGTGTTAATAACAGATCCGGCATTATAGCAGTTTACGATTATCGCCCCATCTCTGGTATAACCAAGAATGCCACCACCGGAATAATTGGTTTTAGATGGAAACGATATAGTCCCCTCGTTGTAGCAGTTTACAATGCGTGAATTTCCTAAGCCAACAATACCGCCGCCATCATACAGGAACTTGGCTGTTCCGGCAAAAGAGCAATTGATAACGAGGGTTGAATTCCTGGAATAACCGACAATACCGCCTGTATGCTGTTCACCAGTTGTTGTGGAATTACTGTTATTGTCCATATCGCCTTCAACACGAAGATTCTTAATGGTTGCACCGTCGGCATAAGCAAACAGACCCACTACGCCGTTTACCGTGGAATGCCAATAGAGATTCCTGATAGTGTACCCCTGACCGTCGAATGTTCCTTTGTACCAGTTGCTATTGGTGCCGATAGGCGTCCATTGGTTGTCTTCGTCACCGGCAAGGTCTATGTCGTTCATCACTTTGGCATTGGCGGTGTTGTTGCCGTCGTTCACCAGTGCAGCAAAGTCGCGCATGTCCTGCGCCGTATAGAGGAGGTAATTACCGTCTTCATCCTGTTGCAGCGAATAAGGTTCAACCGGATCTGCCGGTGCTGCTTGCACAAGGCGGATTGACTGACCATAATCCTGCATTCCATTGTGCTGCGGATTGAGGATATTGGCTCCGAAGCCCGCTACGTACGCATGATCAGAACTGGTCTTGTCCGATGACCAATAATACCCCTCTGTTCCAAGCTTTTGCAAATTCTTTGTCCCAATGTAACGGATACCAGCTGCCGGCAGGAAAACGGCTCCTTGGTTTTCCATGGTGGTCCACTGCTCCAAAGTATAGACATTGTGCGAGAAGCCGTCTGCGGTATTGCTTTTGTAATAACCGTCCGTCGTTAGCCAAGTAAGACCATGTTCTGTACTCGGACTGAATGTCAAACCGTCCGGTGTTGTCCAGTTGTCAGGAAGGATGATCAGACCGTTCACACCATTCACCGAGCCAAATGCAAACAGGCTTTCCGCATTGGTACGGTCACGGAAGATATATACCCACTCATCTTTAGTCAGCGTACGCCATGCGTCAGCCACATTACCTCCGTTGGAAATAGGATGGGAGCCGAACTCCACGAAAGTTTGATACTTATAGAGTGCGGTGGTAGTAGGGTTATTGCCTGCGCCCCATTGTATGAGGTCTATCCAACCGTCATAGGTGTCAGAAATGTTGGCATTGCCTGCACCGACAAAATCATACTGGTTGATGGCAAAGCGCCATGTGTCGGTCGTTGCCTGATACTGCAAGTTACCTTGCGAGAAGGCGATTTGGTCTCCGTTGGCATTGATGGTGAACTCACCCGGCAAAACTCCGTTTTCCCAAACGGTCGGTTCAACCGGCTCACTCTCTTGCGTAAATATCTTCAGCATCGGCTGATCATCTTGCTGTACCCATACAGCATCATCACCTGTACGACCTGCATTCAAGGCAGTTGTTATCGTGCCGTCAGAGAGTTGGGCGGTTGTTGCCTGTGCTCCCTGAGCATTGCCATATACGTTTTTGTAGTAGCAACTGTTTACGGTGTGTGTACCAAAGACAGGGTCGCCCATGCGAATGAATGTATAGGAACGCGTATTACCACCAGAGAATGTTCCAAGATTCAGTCCACGTGTAATATTTACCGTTGGTGTCCCTGGTGTGTTATATTGGTATTCCTTATCAGCATGCGAGGCAAAACCACCACTGAACCCTGCTGAGTTTGATGCGGAAATCAAACCGCTAAACATACAGTCAATGATGTTAGTTGTGCTATTGCCGCATGCTACGGAAAACAGTCCGCCGATTGTGTCGAATGCATAAAGGGAGACAGACGACCAGCATTCGCTGATGGTTGTTGTTGTGTTACCGATACTGCATGCAAGAATGCCAGCAGGACACCTTCCTAATGCACCAGTCTTACTGATACTCCCGTCCACGTGCAGTCTTTGGATTGTGGCTCCCTCGGCATACCGGAATGGAGCGACGCGGTCCTCGCCGTCAGCGGTCCAGTTCACAGTGAGCGTATGGCCCTGGCCATCGAATGTTCCCTTATACGGATGGTCTAAATCTTCGGCAATCATCGTGATTTCGGTGCCAAGGTCTATATCTGCCGTCATCCTGGCTTTGGCCGTAGGTGTAGTCTGTACCAATGCTGCAAAGTCCTTCCATTCCTGTACGGAGCCAAGGAGGTAGTAACCCTCAGCGTCCTGTTGCAAAGTACAATCCTGCTCCAACTGTTTATCCTTTACCAGGCGGACAGCGTCGCCATACTGGTAAAAACTTGCTGTACAATTCTGCAAAGTACCTTGTCTAAAGTGCAAATAGTACGCAGCAGTGCTCGCACGATAAAAGCCGTTCAGATTCTGTGTGGACTCAGAAGGAATACCTTGGCTATTGCAAGAACCCGATGCAGGAAGGAACACTGCGCCGGCATCTTCCATCATAGTCCATTGATCAATCGTGTATGTATTTTTTCCCCAAGCTTGATTGCCAGGAGTAAAAATCAACCCGTCTGGAAGTGTCCAACTGTCGGGAAGGAGAATCATACCATTGATTCCGTTTATACTTCCATGCCCATATTTGGATGCTGCATTGGGACGTCCTGAGAATAAATAAATCCATTCATCCCTCGTCAGGGTTCGCCAACCACAGTTTTCTGAATTGCCGCCATTGCTGATGGCATTGTATCCCCAATCAGCATTTCCTGTAAGATTGCCTTGATAATACGTATTCGCTGCTGCACCTACGAAGTATGGCTGATAATTAGTCTGGCCATTGTCATATCCACTGGTACCGTGTGCGAAAAGGTCAATCCATTTTCCGGAATTCGCAGCGTAAGCGCTGATATCAAATGCCACATAGTCGTACTGGTGTTCAGCGAATCGCCACTGGGGGGCAGTCGTGCTGCAGAAATACTGCAAGTTACCTTGCGAGAAGACGATTTGGTCTCCATTGGCATTGATGGTGAACAGACCATTCAGCTCGCCTTCTGCCCAAACTCCCGTGCTGCAACATAGCAGGGCTATGAGGGAAATGATCAGTTGTTTCGTCCTTTTCATATTGTTGGGGTTTTATGGTTCTTTTTATCCATTACTCTCCGCCATTCGCCATAATCGTCAAAATCGTAGTTACATCACCGATCTCTATCTCACCGTTGCCATTGGCATCGGCTGCCTGGTTGTTGTAGCCGGTAGCCTCGGGTGTAGCCATCAGGGTCAGTACGGATGTTACGTCGCCTATCTCCACCTCGCCATTGCCGTTTGCATCACCTACCAGATAGGCCGGCTTTTCCGTGAAGTAGCCGGGGGCGCTTGTGCCGCCGTCGGGACGGGCGTAGGTCGCGTTTATTACATTGCTGTCGAATACTGTTCCCTTTCCGCCTACCAGTGATTTGCATCCATAGAACATATAATCTGTTTGTGCTGTGCTTGTGCTCCAGTCATTAGAGCAATAGATGGTCTTCAACGCCGGGCAGTCTATGAACATAGTGCGCATCTCCGTCACGTTGCTCATGTCAAACGTACTGACATCAATACTCGTCAGACTGCGGCAACTGGCGAACATACCCTGCATATCTGTCACCTTGGCGGTGTTGAACGAACTGAGGTCAATTGTTGCCAGCGAATAGCATCCACCGAACATGTTTCTCATATTCGTCACATCGGCCGTGTTGAGGTTTTCCAATCCCTCGATGCTTGTCATATTGTTGAGTTCGTGAAACTTGAATGACGTATCCATGCCACCATAGAACATATTCCAGAACGAAGTCAATGGAGCGTTCTTCATCGACGGGTCGATAACGGCCTTTACGACCTTTTCGTTATAGCCCACGAAGCGAGCGTCATCAAGATTGTTGATTGGGTCGTACAGTTCAGTTGGGCCCGTGCGCTTCTCGCGCTTGTTGTCGTA
>OMQX01000170.1 GCA_900313335.1 uncultured Prevotellaceae bacterium | reverse complement strand
GTGATCGCCCACCATAGTGTCATATCCGTTCTCGCTCTCCATGATGAAATCATGCGCATTGGCAATCTTTGCAGCCTCGATGACACGCTCCCGCAAGTTCTCCACGTTCTCGCCCGAAGCCCCGAAGGCAATGTTGTTGAAGAACGTATCGTTAAACAATATAGCCTCCTGGTTTACGTTGCCGATAAGCGAACGCAGCGAGGCAATCCTCATCCTGCGTATATCCACCCCATCTATCGTTATGCTTCCGCCGCACACATCATGATAGCGCGGAATCAGGTCCACCAGCGTACTCTTGCCGCTTCCGCTCTGTCCCACAATCGCTATCGTCCTGCCGCGCGGTATCTCCATATCCACGCCATGCAGTACCTCGCGCTCCCGGCTGTAGCCAAACGATACATTCTGCAACCTGATACAATCGTGCAGGGTGTCCACCTCTATGGCATCCTCCGACTCCTGAATGGGATTGGCAGCCTGCAGTATGCGGTCAATACGCTCGACACTGGCAAGCCCTCGGGGTATCATGTAACCCGCACGCGAGAACTCCTTCAGCGGATTTATCACACTGTACAACAGCACCATGTAGCAGATAAACGTCGGAGCATCGAACGTACTGTAGCCGCGGAAGATAAGCATACCCCCGAACCACAGCACAATCACAATGATACAAGTCCCCAGGAATTCGCTCACAGGATGAGCCGAGCTCTGCCGTATTGCCATCCTGTTGAACGAATCACGGTAGTCGTTGCAGCACTTGTGAAAACGGCTGCTCATGCGCCCCTCGGCCAGGAAAGCCTTGATTATACGCATTCCACCCAGCGTCTCGTCCAGCTGGCTCATCGTCTCGCTCAGCCTGTTCTGCGTCTCCAATGACTGCGCCTTCAGCTTACGCCCTATCCATCCCATAGCCCACCCCAGGGTAGGTATTACCAGCAGCGTGAACAACGTCAGCTCCCAGCTTATTTTCAGCAGGACTGCGAAATACACAGTCACGAGGATAGGATTCTTGACAATCGAATCCAGACTGCTCGCAATACTGTTCTCCACCTCCTGCACATCACCGCTCATACGCGCAATTATATCCCCGCGGCGCTCGTTGTTCAGGAACGACAGAGGCAGTCGCAGCACCTTGTCGTACAACCTCGTACGTATATCACGCACCAACCCCGTACGCAACGGCACTATCACCGCCGTACTGCCAAAATAGCACGCCGTCTTGGCCGCAGTCGCTACACACAGAATGATACCGATAGCCATCAATGTCCAAGCCTGGCCGTAGGCAGCAACCGCCTCCTGCGTCCAGTAATACATATTGTTCACCGTCACATCCGTGATGTCAGCACCGGATGCCAGCGACCACGGAATGTACTCGTAATGACTCTGCTGCTGCATCCCGAACAGCATGTTCAGCATCGGAATGATGCTCATGAAGGACACCACGTTCAGCACGGCACTAAGGATATTGAGAACCACGCTCAATATCACATACCTCCTGTACGGAAGCGCAAACCGCCTTAATAGCTGGAAGAAATCCTTCATAAACCCCTATTTCCTTCCGAAATCCGCAGGTATCTCACCCCATTCCTCGGTATTCCATTTCAATATAGGCACACGGAACGCATGCGTCCTGAGCCACATCTCGGCCCTTGCCACCAGATCCAGCGCCGCAGCCGTCTCGGCAGTACGTGCCAGTGTCGTCTTCGCCTTTTTGTTCCTGACCCACGCCTGGGCACTCACGCTGTCGCTATATATCGGCATCTTAGCACCCTTGCGCTCCATCAGGGCCAGAGCATGCACGATAGCCAGGAACTCGCCTATGTTGTTCGTACCCATGATAGGGCCGTAGCGGAACACCTCCTTGCCAGATGGCAGGTGCACACCGCGATACTCCATAGGTCCCGGGTTGCCCGAACAGGCACCGTCCACGCAAATAGCCTCCTTGATATCCTCCATTACATTCTCTCCGGTACCTCGATACCCAGCAGGCACATACCGTTCCTGATGTTCTGACTCACTGCAGCCGACAGCGCAAGACGCACTACCTGCTTAGCCCTGTCCTCCTCCTTCAGTACGCTGAAATCATGGTAGAACTGGTTATACTCCTTTACCAGCTCGTAGCAGTAGTTCGCAATGCAGGCAGGATTATAGTCACTACCCGCCTGGGCAACCACCGCAGCAAAATCATTCAGATGCTGTATCAGGCTTATCTCCTTTTCACTCAGCTCAACGGACACAGGCAGCACCTCAGGTATCTCAAGGCCCTGCTCAGCCGCCTTGCGCAGAATACTGCGTATACGCGCATAGGTGTACTGGATAAACGGCCCTGTATTGCCGTTGAAATCGATACTTTCCTCCGGGTCGAACATCATGTTCTTGCGGGCATCCACCCGGAGTCTCGCCGTTGCCATATTTCAGCCAGGCCAGCATCGACTTGCATATAAGAATACCGCGGTCGTTCACAATGTTCGTCTTCACCACCTTGTTGCCGTTCGGCAGTTCCACCATGCCATAGCTGAAATGCACCAGGTCCTTGCCCCACTTGAAGCCCAGCTTGTCCAGCAGGATCGACAACACCTGGAAATGATAGTTCTGCTCGTTACCCACGACATATATCATCTTGTCAATAGGAAAGTCCTGGAAGCGCAGCTTCGCAGTACCTATGTCCTGCGTGATGTATACCGACGTACCGTCCGAGCGCAGCAGCAGCTTCTCGTCCAGGCCCTCCTTCGTCAGGTCCGCCCATACCGATCCGTCCTCGCGGCGGTAGAAGAAACCCTTCTCCAGGCCCTCGTCCACCTTCTCCTTGCCCTCCAGGTATGTCTGGCTCTCGTAATATATCTTGTCG
>OMQX01000066.1 GCA_900313335.1 uncultured Prevotellaceae bacterium | reverse complement strand
AAAGATAAGAAAAGACACGATAGCAGGCAATGGTGGAAAGATTTTCTCATCAGCGTACTCGGTACTGCCATAGGCGTAGGACTGACATTTGCAGTCAGCAAGATTGTTGAAAACAACAAGAAGGAAGAGGCACAACGCGTAACAGCAATGATGGTTATTGACGATATGGAGAAAAGTCTTGAGATCGTTCGGTTCATAAAAGAAAACGAGGAGAAGCGTAATTTAGCCGCACAATATGTAATGGAACATCTGGCAGAGATCGACAGCATATCGTACGACACGCTCAGTCTCGTCGCCAACTACATTATTGACGGCAGTTTCTACAGTACCGAGACAGAATTCAGTGAGTCAGGCGAGAAGGTATTCCAAAGCGCACAGGATGCTTGGATGAACCTTAATGACATATCGTTCATTCGCAGTGTAGACGAGTTCTATAAGTCAAGGGCTATATTCAGGAACGCTCTCCAGACCCATTACAGTTGGAGGAAGCCTGTAAGTAAGACCGAAAACGACGAAATGCTTACCAATACTGACATACTAGATTCATGGAAAAACTACAATACATACCTAAAAGGCAAGCTGGAAGAACCCAGGACCCAAAAGTACATCAATCAATACTCGCACCGAATGCAGTTCTATGATGACGTGATTGAGCAGTGGAGCAGTATAATCGCAGATTGCAAAAATCTGATGAACATCTCCGATACCGAGATGAAAGAGTTTAGGAAATGAAAGACATTACCATATACACACTTACATCGCCATTACATGACGAACAGTCCGTGACCGCATCCACACATCTGTTCCTCTCATCATTAGGCATTGACTACGATATGTGCGGCCCGGACATACAGGCTATTCACCTCACCGAAGCCATCAGCTTCCGCAGTCTCGACCGCGCTGGCTGGGGCGAATGATGGACATAAATAAGCAGAATACTTAATTTTGAGTAGATGAAACACATATTCACAACATATCGATACGCAATCATTGTACTGTCTTCGCTGCTGGTGTTGTCCTGTACACTTCAGACAAATAAACGCCATTATATAATAGGTGTATCCCAATGTTCCGAGGACTCCTGGCGAACAAAGTTGAAGGCAGAACTTGAACAGTCCACATACTTTCACGATGGAATAGACCTCAGAATCATGTCGGCAGATGACGATGTTCAGATGCAGAAGCAGCAGATACACGAACTTATTGCTCAGGGTATAGACCTGCTGATTGTTTCTCCGCAGCAGACACACAGTTTGTCGGATGCCATAAAGGAGGCAACAGAGAAGGGTGTTCCTGTGATAATGTTTGACCGCAAGAGTGACGTCAAGGACTACACAGCCTTTATGGGAGCGGACAATTTTGCCATAGGCGAAATGATGGGAGAATATGCGGCATCACAATTGGGAGGCATAGGAAATATCATTGAAATAGCCGGTGAGCACGGATCATCGCCGGCTATGGAGCGCCACCGAGGATTCAACGAAGCAATTAGCCGCTATCCGGGACTTAAGATTATAGGGTACGCCGAGGGAGACTGGAAACAGAATTCTGGCGATGAAGCCATGTCAAAGATACTGTCCGGCATGCATGGAACTGACATCGCCATAGACTGCATATTCGGAGGTAACGACCGTATGGCATTGGGAGCACGCTCTGCTCTGGAACGCTATTCTCAATCACATCCAGGAGCTCTACGCAGAATGCCATCCTCTGTCATATACCTTGGTGTAGATGCTCTGCCTACACCGGGAGGAGGCATAGAGAAGGTTCAGCAAGGACTGCTTACTGCATCAGCCATCTACCCCACACATGGAAATGAACTCATGGATCTTGCAGTGGCAATTCTGCAAGGAGAGCCATTTGAGAAGAACACCGGTATGGAGACCAGTATAGTTACATCTGCCAATGCCAAAGTCCTGCTGATGCAGTATAAGGAGATTATCACCCAGGACGAGTATATCAAGAAGATGCAGACCCGTGTGGACAGTATCATGAAGGAATTGGATACAGAGCGTACACTTTTATTCTTCATAGTATTGGTGGTGGTAATAGTATGTGTATCCTTGGTAGGTACGGTGCGTACAATCAAGATAAAACATCGGCTGAACGAACATTTGAAGCAGAAGAACCACGAACTGGAACTGCAGAAGGAGACAGCCGAACGTCAGCGTGACGAACTGGAAGAACAACGTGACAAGCTAATTGAGGCAACAATGCACAACCAGCAGAATAAGGAGCAGGATGACGAAATGTTGTATGACGATGAAAAGGCTGATTTTCGTCAGCAGAACGAGTTTATCCAGAAATTCAACAGGGCTGTGGATGATAATATGTCCAACTCCGACCTGTCTGTCGAAGATATCGGAGATATCATGCTCCTTTCGCGCGTTCAACTTTATCGCAGAGTCAAGGCTATGACTGGAAAATCCCCAGTGGAAATTATTCGAGAGCGTCGTCTTAAACGCGCCAACCTGCTCCTTGCGGATACATCACTTTCGGTATCGGAGATAGCGTACCGTGTAGGTTTTGCATCACCATCATATTTTACAAAGTGTTACAAGGATTTCTTTGGGCACTCACCCAAGGGGACATAGCAAAAATGATACAAAGACCACAAATAATGTTGCAGTGACCGATTTTTAAAAGTCACTGCAACATTTTTTATATATAGTTATTTCGAAGAGGTATATTTTTGTTGCGAATCACCTCTTAGATTAAGCAAAATATACCCGATTCAGAATATACAAAATCGAAAATCAACTATGAAGAAACGCATCTTCTCCGGTTCCAGAAGGCTGATTATGGCGGTTGCCGCCATTGTTACAATGCCTGCCTGGAATAATGCATGGGCTCAGACTCTAAGAATTGCCCCCCTGGCAAATGACAATTTTTTGATTCGTGTTTCACCTGAGACAAAGGAAAAATTCCTACTGCTCCCAATCGAGGAAGCCGCACCGGAATCACAGGTCAGGGTCGTGGCAGACAATGCGCAGCAGCGCCTGCTCAACATCCGTATGGCGCTGACCAAGGTAGACTACTATCTGCCTTTTTCTCTGGACGAGTTCCGCGGCATGGAGCTATCGCTGTATTCACATATTAACATAGACCGAAGCAACCGCGGTGGGGTAGGCAGTGAAATTTGGCGTAACCACATCGGACTAAGCGATACATTTGACACTACCAATCGTGAGAAGTTCCGCCCGACCTATCACCACGCTCCGGAATATGCATGGATGAACGACCCCAACGGAATGTTCTACAAGGACGGAGTCTGGCATCTTTACTACCAGTACAACCCCTACGGAAGTATGTGGGGCAATATGCACTGGGGACATTCCACGTCCAGGGATCTAATCAACTGGGATCATCATCCCATAGCTTTGAAACAGGATATGCATGGAGCTATTTTCAGCGGATCGTGCATTGTTGACCATAACAATACCGCCGGTTTCGGCAATGATGCTGTAATAGCAATGTACACAGCCAGTACGCAGACCCCATGGGGATACGATTTGCAGACACAGCACATCGCCTACAGCACGGATGGTGGATATACTTTTCATAAATATGAGGGGAATCCGGTACTGACTGCAGACATTCCGGATTTTCGTGACCCCAATATGTTCTGGATGGAAGAGACGCAACGATGGATTCTGGTAATGAGTGCAGGACAGGAAATGCGTATTTACTCCAGCCCCGACATGAAGGACTGGACAGAGGAAAGCCGTTTTGGAAAGGGACTTGGATGCCATGACGGTGTGTGGGAATGTCCGGACCTTATGAAATTGCCGCTTCCGGGTTCAAAGGGCTCAAAATGGGTGCTCATCTGTAATATCAACCCCGGAGGACCTTCAGGAGGTAGCGCCACACAATATTTTATCGGTGATTTTGACGGACACCGTTTTACAGTAGATAACGCAGGCAGATATGAAGACGGCAAGTCTTTATGGCAAGATTATGGAAAGGACCATTATGCCACAGTAAGTTTTTCCGATGCTCCCGACCGACGTCACACCATGATAGGATGGATGAGTAACTGGCAGTACGCCAACGTAGTGCCTACAATGCAATATCGCAGCGCCAATACCATCTGCCGCGAGCCATACCTGTACAAGGGCTCGGACAGACTTCTCTACCTGGGATCACGCCCCTCGCCCGAATATACCGGCAAGGGCCTTGACAGGGAAGTCAAGATCAAAGGCTCATGCTCCGTTATACTGAGTAATGCACAGGGCGAGGAGTTTCGCCTGATCTACGACGAAAAAGCCATGACCCTGACAGCCGACCGCTCATGCAGCGGTGAAAAAGCCTTCTCGCAAGACTTTGACGTAAAAGCCGTTGCACCCGTCCGTAACAGAATCACCGGCATGCGCATCTTCATTGACAACTCCAGTGTCGAAGTCTTTGCCAATAACGGAGAGGTTGTAATAACATCCCTTGTATTCCCCAAGAGTAGATACAATAATATCAGAATTGAAAAATAACCAATACAATCTAACCTACAAATTATGAAAAAGATTCTATTCTTTCTGATGCTGGCATGTGTATGCGTAGCATCATCAGCGACCGACCTGTGGGAAGGAACCCACGCAGTCAATTGGGACAACACCGTCATGATTTCTGCCGACAAGTTTGCAGACATCAGGATGGGAAACAAGATTGTCCTCGAATTTACAGTCCAGGCAGAGGACGTTGTCGAATTGAAGTCTAACGGACAGAAACTGCCGGGAACCCGCTATCACCGTCTCTATACGGATAACACCAGTATAGAGGTTTTCCTCACAAAGTCAGCCGTTGAGGAAGTCAAGGCCAACGGACTTGAAATCTGCGGTTCAAACTTCACTCTTTCGAAAGTGTGGTTCGGTGACGGTAAGGACAATGTCACGGACAACACCGTGTGGACAGGATATTTTTGGATGGACAATTGGTCTACACTTGAGATCTGGAAAGAATTTCTGCCCCAGAGTCTGGACGGCTACAAGGCAATCCGCTTCTGCAGCGAAGCCGGACGTACAGACTATGTTATAAATGTAATGGCATCATGGGATGGTGCAGACAAGATTGCCGACCAAACCACAATGACAATGACGGACAATTATGCCGAACTGGACCTGACAAAACTTACTTCGGAGCAGAAGCAGCTCTTCTACAAGACAGACCGCATTATGATACAGTGCAATAAAGAGGCAGGCGAGCCATTCAACTTTACCTCGATTGAACTTGTAGAAATACCAAGCGGAATCTCAGCAATGGAGGGTGCATCCAAGGACAAGTCTGCCGAGCTCTACAATCTTGCCGGCCGGAAGACAGACGGCAATTCACGCGGAATCGTTATATCCCGTGGCAAAAAGTATATAAAATAGCCTATTTACAATCTAATACATCACAGACATGAACAGAATCAAATCACTGTTTCTGGTTCTATTAACCATCCTGATAGGCGGCACAACATATGCTCAAACCATTAAAGTATCAGGTACGGTCATAGACAAGGAACTACAAGAATCCGTAATCGGAGCAGCGGTTCAGGAAGTCGGTACACAGAACGGCACCGTTACAGACATGGACGGCAAGTTTTCTCTCACGGTCAACAAAGGGGCCCAGTTGCGCATCAGCTACATGGGATATGCCACACAGGTACTTCCAGCCAAGGAGGTCATGAACATCCTCATGAGCGAAGATGCCAAAATGATGAAGGAGATGGTAGTTACCGGTTATCAGGTACAACGTAAAGCTGACCTCACCGGTGCAGTATCCGTAGTCGATGTCAACGAACTGAAGAAACAAAATGAAAACAACCCCATCAAGGCAATGCAGGGACGCGTGCCAGGCATGAACATCAGCGCCAACGGTTCGCCGTCAGGAGCCGCCACAGTGCGTATCCGCGGTGTCGGAACCCTCAATGACAACGACCCTCTCTACATCATTGACGGTGTGCCTACAAAGGCAGGCATGCACGAGCTCAACGGTAACGACATTGAAAGTATCCAGGTGCTCAAGGATGCAGCCTCGGCATCAATCTATGGTTCTCGCGCCGCAAACGGTGTAATCATCATTACTACCAAGAAAGGTAAGACTGGCAAGGTCAACGTTGACTTTGACGCCAGTCTTTCAGCTCAGATGTACACACACAAGCTCGAAGTCCTCAACACCCAGCAGTACGGACAGGCAATGTGGCAGGCATTTGTCAACGATGGCAAGAACCCCAACAGTACCTTGACAACGGCAAGACCCCCGCTTCCGATACAGACTGGTTTGGCAAGACTACACGCACAGGTTTCATCCAACAGTACAACCTCTCTCTCAGCGGCAGTGGCGAGCATAGCAACTCATTCTTCTCTGTCGGTTACTACAAGAACAAGGGTATCATCCGTCAGACAGACTTTGAGCGTTTCTCGTTCCGTATTAATAACGAGTACAAGATTATCAATGACATCGTTACCATAGGCGAACACTTCACCGGCAACCGTACAAGCGAGGTCCAGGATCCAGGCATTCTGCAGAATGTTCTTCAGTATCCATCCATAATTCCAGTCTATGACATAGACGGAGAATATGCCGGTCCACACGGAGGCTACACATCATACCAGAATCCCGTAGCACGTCTGGACCGCAACAAGGATAATCGCTACACATACTGGCGACTGTTCGGTGACGCATACATCAATATCAATCCATTCAAGAATTTCAATATTAAATCCACATTTGGTATTGACTATGCACAAAAGAAGCAGCGCATATTCCAGTATCCTATTACCGAAGGAACTGCAGCCAATACCACCAATTCAGTTGAAGCCAAGCAGGAACATTGGATGCGCTGGATGTGGAATGCCGTAGCATCATACAACTTCGAAATAAAGAAACACCGCTTTGATGCACTTCTTGGCGTCGAGCTCAACCGCGAGACATCGGACTACTTCAGTGCTGTAGGTTATGACTATCCTGTATTTGATACAGACTATATGTGGCCCGAGACAGGAACAGGCGTGCCTAAGGTTTATGGCGGAGGCGACGGATTCTCGCTCGTATCCTTCTTTGCCAAGGCTAACTATGCCTATGCCGACCGTTACCTGGCCAGCGTCACGGTGCGTCATGACGGTTCAAGCCGTTTCGGTAAGAACAACCGTTACGGTACATTCCCGTCATTCAGTGCAGGTTGGCGTATCTCAGAGGAAAAGTTCATGAAAAACGTTACATGGCTTGACAACCTCAAGATTCGCGTCAGCTGGGGTAAGACAGGTAACCAGCAGATTGCAAATACCGCACGCTACTCGCTGTACAAGAGTACCATGGGCACCATCACAGATGCCGGTTCCAGCTACGATACGGCCTATGATATTGCCGGAAACAACAGCGGCAATCTCTCCAGCGGCTTCAAGCGCATACAGCGTGGCAACGACGACCTCAAGTGGGAGACAACAACTCAGACAAACATAGGTTTTGACTTCGAGGTACTCAAGAATACCCTGTATGGAAGTTTCGAATGGTACAACAAGAAGACAACCGACATTCTCGTGGATATGCCGGCAATCGCAATTGCAGGCGAGGGAGCACATCAGTTTATCAATGCAGGTACCGTCCTCAACCGCGGTGTCGAGTTCACGCTTGGCTGGCGTGGCGAGAAAAAGGGATTCCGCTGGGATCTTACAGGCAATCTCGGCCACTACTACAACGAGATACAGTCACTTCCTGAGACCCTCGTTTCAAACGGAACATTCGGCGGCAACGCCACCAATCCCATCATCGGCCATGCATACGGTTCGCAGGTAGGTTACGTATTTGACGGCATTTTCCAGAACCAGGCCGAGGTTGACAACCATGCCCAGCAGGCACAGGCAGCCGTCGGACGCATGCGTTTCAAGGATCTGGACGGCGACGGTAAGATAACCGACAAAGACCAAACCTGGATATACGATCCTACGCCCAAGTGCTCGTTCGGCCTGAACGTCTATCTCCAGTACAAGAACTTTGATTTTACAATGTTCTGGCAGGGCGAAGTCGGTCGTGATGTCATAACAAAGGACCTGAAACTGGAAACAGACCTGTGGGCCGGAACCAACGTTCCTAACCTGAACAAGGGTACGCGTCTGTTGGATGCATGGACTCCAAACAACCCGACATCCCTTATTCCGGCACTGACATCAACACCAGTGGGTCTCGAGTCGGCAATGAGTTCATACTATGTTGAGAACGGTTCGTATGCAAAGCTGCGCACAATCCAGTTTGGCTACAACCTGCCCAAAAATGCCCTCAAGAAGATTTTCCTCAGCCGTCTGCGCTTCTATCTGTCGGCACAAAACGTGCTCACAATCAAGAGCGGTAAATTCTCCGGTGTAGATCCCGAGAATGCCGGTTACGGCTATCCAATTCCTCTGAATGTAACATTCGGCCTCAACGCCTCATTCTAATGCGCAATACAACTATGAAAACAAAATATAATATATACAAGGTAATGCTGCTGTCAACAGCATTTGCCACAGTTTCCTGTCAGGAATTCCTCAGCGAGCAGTTGCCACAGGGAACTCTTTCCGAGGAGCAGGCCCTGGACAGCAAGAACACCGAAAAGATGATTGTGTCTGCCTATGCCGGTCTGACTACAATCGAGGATATAAATGCATCCTTCTCCCTGTGGAACTACGATGTACGCTCGGACGATGCGTACAAGGGCGGAGCCAACGAGGGCGACGGTGATGTATTCCACAAATGCGAAACCGGCAATGGTATACTTCCGTCGGACTGGAACATCAATGGCGGTGATGGAATATGGCAGCGCCTCTATAATTACATTTCACGTACAAACACAGCCCTAGCATTGCTTGACGAGGCAGATCTCAATACCTTCCCCAAGAAGGCAACGCGCATTGCCGAGATGAAGTTCCTGCGTGCCTATGGCCACTTCCAGCTAAAGCGTCTTTTTGGCAACATACCTTTTGTCATGGACGAGAACATGCTTACCGAGGACTACTACAAGATTTCCAATACTCAGTATACCGATGACGAGGCATGGGGTGTGATAGCCGACCAGTTGGAGGAAGCCTATGCCGACCTGCCTGAGGTGCAGGAGGACAAGGGACGTCCGACAAAGGCTGCCTGTGCAGCTCTGCTTGCCAAGGTATATCTCTACAAGGCATACCGCAAGACCGAGGGCAGGAATACATTCTCGGGTACGGTAGACAGGTCGGATCTGGACAAGGTGCTGGAATATACAGATCCTGCAATTTATGCAAACAACTCGCTGGCATCTGATTTTCACAATAATTTCCGTCCTGAGACAGAGTTTGAGAACGGGCCGGAAGCTCTTTGGTCGATTCAGTATTCGTACAACGACGGGAGTGTAAACGGCAACCGCAACTACGGCTGTGCGCTGATGGCTCCGAATGTTGAGACGAAGGATCCGAGCAAACCTACGACCGTGGGTGGTCATGACTTTTACAAGCCAAGCCGGAACCTGGTCAATGCCTTCCGTACAAACAGTGAGGGCTTGCCTGAGCTGGAGGATTTCAACAGGGTGAACTATGACCCGCAGATGCATAATGCTGACCCGCGTCTGTTCCTGACGGTGGGTATGCCGGGGTTCCCGTTCATGTTCAACGAGGACTTCATGCAGGAGAAGAGTTGGGCGCGTAATGCCAACGGCCTGTATGGCTACAATGTCACGCTGAAGCAGAATGTCGATCAGAAGTTTGTCAAGGAGGAGTCGTATATCAAGAAGTGCGGCTGGTGCTGGGCTACGTCTATGAATCGTGTGGTTCTGCGTCTGGCGGATGTGAAGTTGATGCGTGCCGAGGCTTTTGCTCAGTTGGGTCAGGATGGCGAGGCTATCAGTCTGGTGAATGAGATTCGCCGTCGCGCAGCTGCAAGCACGGGTATGATGGACGGTTATCCCAGAAAGTACGGTGTAAGGTTCAAGTGCAGTGAGTACACGGACAACAGCAATGCTTTGGCGAAGGTGAAGTTCGAGCGCCGACTGGAACTGGCGATGGAGGCGGAGCGATTCTTTGACCTTGTTCGCTGGGGTGATGCCAAGGCTGTGCTTGACAAGTTCTATGCAGGCGAGACGAACACTACTATATATCAGAATTCGTCTTTCGTCGAGAATAAGCTGGAGTATATGCCTATTCCGTTTAACGAGATGCAGAATGCCAAGGGTCTGTACAAGCAGAATCCGGGTTACTAATCTATTACTATTATGAAAACATTGAAGAAATATATATGCATGTCACTTTGCGCTGTTTTGGGCGCATTTGTGGCTGCCTGTACGGACAACCAGAGCAATCTGGTACTATCGGGCGATTGTCTGGTACAGGAGTTTGAGGTTGCTGGGTCCGGTGCCGAAATAGACAGGACGGCATATACGATTACGGTTCAGGTTCCGGAGGATACGCCTCTGGATGATGTGGAGGTGACGAAACTGGTCCTTTCGGACGGTGCTGTTGCCGATGTTGTGCAGGGGGCTCATCTTAATCTGACGGTGCCGCGTGCCATCCAGGTTACGAACGGTAGTCTGAAGCAGGTATGGACGGTTCGTGTGAAGGTTATGCAGACACAGATTCTGTCCTTTACCCTGGGCGGTTTCAACGGCGTAATCGACCAGGCGGCGCAGACAATTACGGTGTATCTGAAGGAGGGTACTGACATTACTTCGATCAAGCCGTACATCACTGTCAGCGAAGGTGCTACGGTCGACGGCAACGAGGTTTCGGCCGACTTTACATCGGTGCGTCACTATATTGTAAAGAACGGCAACGCTCTGCGTGACTATACTGTGAGCGTGGTGCTGTGGAGCACGCCGAAGGCCCTGTATATCAGCGGCAGTGCGAGGGAGAGTGAACTGAACATGGAGGAGCGCACGGCTTATGAGTGGATGAAGGCCAATGTGCCGATGACGGCATTCGCCTCGCTCAGGGATATTGCCGACGGTACAACGTCTCTGGATGTCATTGACCTTATCTACTGGCATTGTGCGAAGGACAACGGTGCTCTGGACGGTCATGATCCGTTCATGGCCTATGTTGCAAATGCTGTGGGTTGTGCCAACAATATGGATGCCCTGAATGCTGCCGTCTTTAACAAGCTGGGCGCATACTACAGCGAGGGTGGTTCGATGCTGCTGACACGCTATGCTACAATCCTTCCGCCGTTCATAGGCACCAGTATTGATGCCGGTGGCGGCTGGATGGACACATGGGCTACGCCTAACAACTGCTGGCAGGCTCGTAATGAGGATGATCCGGAGCTGTGCGGCGGTCCCTGGACTTTCTCTATCTACGGAGACAATATCGGTCATCCTCTTTTTGCCGATCTTGTAGGCGGCGGTACTGCTACTGTATATTGCACGGACAAGGACTATGGCGTAACCAACTCGGTGGTTTGCTACAACCATGCCGAGGGCTGGAGCGAATATAGCGGTGCAAACGGCTACAACCACTGGAACGAGCGTGTACAGGGACGCATTCTGGGTGTCAACGACCCGGGTAACGGCAATATTGTTGCTTGGGAATTCCCTGCCAAGGGCGGTGCATACGGCCAGGGTGGAATCATCTGTCTGGGCACTGGCTGCTTTGACTGGTATTCTGCCAGGACGGGTGCCGAGTACAAGGAGAATTATCACAGAAACATTGCGCGCATGGCCGGCAACGCATGTCGCTATCTGATGGGCAATTAGTTCATATTATTTCGAATAGATTATGAGATACAATATTTTTTCATACAACAGACAGACTTTGGCAACGCTCCTGGTTGGGGCGCTTGCCGGAGCAGGACTCGCCTCGTGCAGCGAGGATACGTATACACCGGACCCTGACAGGGGATGGGAATCTACGACGGATGTATTCGTGCCTACCGCTATAATCCTGCCATCGGTACCTGTGGCGACCCTATGCCATATTATGACCAGAAGAGCGGGGAGTTCCGCATTCTCTATCTTCAGGAGTTTGCACAGAATACCGAGTCGTATCACCCGATGTGGCTGCTTTCGACCAAGGACTGTGCTAACTACACCAATCTGGGCGAGGTTCTGCCGGCTGGCGCTGCTGCCGAGCAGGATGCTGGCGTAGGTACGGGCTGTTGCGTTTATGACGCTGAGCAGGAGACTTACTACATTTACTATACCGGTCACAATGCGGCATGTCCTCAGACCGAGGCTGTTATGCGTGCTACCAGCACGGACGGTCTGCATTATAAAAAGGATATGGTGTGGATGCTGAAGGGTGCCGAATATGGTTTGAGTGACACGGACTTCCGTGATCCGCAGATCTTTGCCGGTGACGACAACAGGTGGCACATAGTGGTGTCCGGTAAATTGCAGTTTGCCGAGTTTGTCTCGGACAACCTGCAGGACTGGACGTTGGCCGAGAGTTTCGGTATGCCCTGGGGCCGTATGAGCGAGTGTCCGGATGTATTCAAGATGGGCGACTGGTGGTATATGATTCTTTCCGATCAGGACAAGTACGGACGCTGCATCAAGTATTTCAAGGGCCGGACATGGGCTGAGCTGAAGAATGCGGTGAAGAATGCCTGGTTCCCCAATGCCGACGAGGGCAAACTGGACAGCCGCGGATACTTTGCTGCAAAGACTGCCGGTAACGGTCAGGACCGCTATATCTGGGGATGGTGTCCGATACGCTACGGAGCGGATATATATGCAAAGAATACGAGCGTGAGGGATGATGTGGAGCCTGCATGGGCAGGAGCTCTGGTATGTCACAGGATTGCCCAGAAGGAGGACGGTCAGCTGGCATTCGTACCCGTTCCGGGCATTGCGTCCAAGTATGGCAAATCGGTTCAGCCTGTTGTCGTAGAGCAGACCGAGGGTGCTGACTTTGATGGAATGAATGGTAGGATTTCGGGGTTCGGAATGGTCAGGTTCTCACGCCTGGGTTATCATAATCATATCTCCATGACTGTCAAGACTAGGAATGCCGGTGACAAGTTCGCCTTCTGCTTTGTCCGTGGCGAGCACAAGGATGGCGAGGAGAACAAATGGTTCCAGATGGGATTCAATAACCAGCACTGGGAGAGCGGCAAGAGTAATCTGTGCCGTGTCGAGTTCAAACTGGAGGGTAATGATGCAGAGGGCAGGTATTTTGACCAGTTTGTGAACGGTGCGCTTTCCAACTTCGTGCCGCGTCCTGCCGACAATACCTACAATATCGATATCTTTACGGACAACTCGGTAGTGGTGGTTTATTACAACAACGTGCTTTCGTACACCACACGCATCTACGGCATCCAGAAGAACGGCTGGTCCATCAACTCGCTGGGTGGCGAAATCGAGGTGTCGGATCTGAAGGTTACGCAGTATTAACGCTCTAAGGACGATCTTAAAAAATTATGAGAAACAAAATAGCTTTAATCTCCGTAATGTTCTGCTTCTTCTGCATGGGCTTTGTTGACCTTGTGGGAATTGCCAGCAACTACGTGAAAGCGGACTTGAATCTTTCGGATTCGGTGGCCAATATATTTCCGTCTCTGGTGTTCTTCTGGTTTCTGATATTCTCCGTTCCGACCGGAGTGCTGATGAACCGCATCGGGCGCGAAAAGACGGTCCTGCTGTCTCTGGCGGTGACTGCAGTATCCCTGTTGCTACCGCTGTTTGGCGAGACCTTCCCGATAATGTTGTGTGCATTTTCGCTGCTGGGTATCGGCAATGCCCTGATGCAGACATCGCTTAACCCTCTGGTAACCTGTGTCATGGGTGGCGGAGGCAATCTGGCATCTACGCTGACATTCGGTCAGTTTATCAAGGCAATCGCCTCGTTCATAGCGCCGTATCTGGCCATGTGGGGCGCCATACAGATGATTCCGACCTTTGGCTTGGGTTGGCGTGTATTGTTTGCCATATTCCTGGTTGTTGGAGTGATTGCCACTGTTATTCTCGCAACTACCCAGATTCAGGAACCCACGTCCCAGGCAATGGGGCAGAGTATCGGCAGCCAGTTTGCAGGCAGTTTCGCCCTGCTGGCAAAACCTGTGGTACTGCTCTCGTTCCTGGGCATCGTATGCCATGTGGGCATTGATGTGGGTACCAACACCACTGCACCCAAACTGCTGATGGAGCGTCTGGGAATGGGGTTGAACGAGGCTGCCTTTGCCACCTCGCTGTACTTCATCTTCCGTACCATAGGCTGCTTTACGGGTTCGTTCTTCCTGCGTGCACTCTCTACCCGTGTGTTCTTCCTCATTTCGGTCATCTGCATGGCACTGTCCATGGGTTGCCTGTATATGGGTTCGGAGCAATGGGTATTGTACGCCGGTATTGCCTTGGTGGGCTATGGCAACTCCAACATCTTCTCCATGTGCTTTGCCAATGCCCTGCAGGCTGTTCCGGACAAGCAGAACGAGGTGAGTGGTCTGATGATTATGGGTCTCTTTGGCGGTACCCTGTTCCCTCTGGCCATGGGAGTCGCATCAGATGCCATGGGCCAGGCCGGTGCCGTGCTTTGCATGGCTGTGGGCGTTGTCTATCTGTTCACATACCTGAAAGCCATTAAATCTTAACTTTAAACTTTTATCTTAGTATGAAGGATTATATAGTAGGTCTTGGAGAAATCCTGTTCGATTGTCTCCCTGACGGAAAGAAACTGGGTGGCGCACCAGCCAATTTTGCATATCACGTCAGTCAGTTCGGCCTAAACGGTATAGCTGTCAGCGCCATAGGTGATGACGAGGATGGCCGTCTCATCAGGGAAAAGTTGCAAGCCCGCTCCCTGCAGACTCATCTCGAGGTTGTTGATTATCCCACGGGTACCGTCCAGGTGACCCTTTCTGGCAACGGAATCCCACAGTATGATATCTGTCAGGGCGCTGCGTATGACAATATACCCTGGACACCCCAGATCGAGGAGATTGCCCTCAATGCCCGTGCCGTTTGCTTCGGTTCCCTGGCTCAGCGCAGTGCCGTAAGCCGTGCCACTATTCACCGTTTCCTGGACACGATGCCCAAGTTGGGCAGTTTCAAGGTGTTCGATATCAACCTTCGTCAGAATTGGTATTCCGTGGATGTCATCGAGGAATCGCTCAAGCGTTGCAATGTGCTCAAAATCAATGACGAGGAAATCATACTTGTGTGCAAGTTGCTGGGATTGGACGAGATAAAAGGCGTTAACCCAAGCGAGGAACTCCTGCAGCCCGTTGTGTTCGAGGATCAGGTACACGAACTTATCCGACGCTATGAGCTGGATATGGTTGTTCTGACCTGTGGCGCTTTTGGCTCTTATGTCCTGACAGCCACAGACATGAGTTTCCAGGCTACGCCCAAGGTGCAGGTGGCTGATACCGTCGGTGCCGGCGATTCGTTCACAGGCTCCTTCTGTGCAGCCATCATGGCTGGCATGCCAATAGCGGAGGCTCACAAGATAGGTGTTGAGGTCAGCGCCTTTGTGTGCACACAGCAAGGCGCCATGCCTCTTTACCCCAGGGAACTTAATGACAAGATCAGACGTCGGGAATAAATACGCCATCGTAGTATAATTTGTTGTTTTCAAGTGCCAGTGGAAATTCTCCATTGGCACTTGTCGTATGTGATTATCTGTTGAAATCATACCGCGCTTTTTCATGGTTTATATTTTTTGGGTTAAACTTGTCTACTTTTCAACTTTTGAACTTTTCTTTTTGCTGCCTCGGGGGTCTGCAGATATAAGCCCGATAGCCTTTTTATCCTTGGGGACGGTGCAAAGGTACGGCAGCGGAAAAGAACGATGTGGCGTTTTGTGGCATTCTGTGGAGATTTGTGGAAAAACGAGGCGTTTTGTAATGAATTAAGGGCATGTGTTTTGTTAATATGTGTCCATTTTGTATCTTTGTGTTCGTGAAATGATTATTAACAGTTATGAAGGATATTGCTATTTATACGCTGACGTCGGCATTGCATGACGAACAGTCCGTGGCTGCATCCACACATCTGTTCCTCTCATCATTAGGCATTGACTACGATATGTGCGGTTCGGACTTTTCCACCTATGGACAGTCCATTCTCGACCTTATCTATGTCCGTACAGGAGGCACCGAAAACATCTTCCGGCAACTGCTCCCACAGATACAGTCCTCAGGCAAACCCGTTCTACTGCTAACCTCAGGTACAAATAACTCACTGGCTGCCTCCATGGAAATCCTCTCCTTCCTGCAACAGAACAATATGCAAGGCGAGATACTGCACGGACAGCCGCAATATATTATCAAGCGTATCAGCGAGCTGCAACAGCTGGCACAGGCCAGGCGCAAGCTGCAAGGATGTCGCTTGGGCGTGATTGGAAAGCCCTCGGACTGGCTCATCAGCAGCGCAACCGATTACCAGATAGTTCACAACAAACTTGGAATAGAACTAATAGACATTCCCCTGGACGAAATAAGAAAGGCCATAGGCGACACCGCTATTGATGGTGGACAACAGGGAGCCCTGCGAATATACGATGCACTGAAACAAATCGTTGAGAAACATAATCTGCAAGGGTTTACCCTGCGATGCTTTGACCTGTTGACAGAACTACATAACACAGGATGCCTGGCATTGGCACGACTCAACAGCGAAGGATTGGTAGCAAGTTGTGAAGGTGATATTCCCGCCATGCTTTCGATGACTGTAGTACGAGCGCTATTCGGGATCTCGGGATTTCAGGCCAATCCTGCACACATTGATGTTGAAACAGGCCAAATACTCTTGGCACATTGCACAATACCGCTGGATATGGTGGAGCGATACGAATATGACACTCATTTCGAATCTGGCATAGGCGTAGGCATCCGCGGTTATATGCCGGCAGGACCTGTAACAATATTCAAGTTGTCAGGCGACATTACGCGCCACTTTGTAGCCGAGGGTCAGCTGCTGCGCTGCGAGTCACGCCCCAACCTGTGCCGCACGCAAGCCATTGTGCAGTTCGACAATCCTGCCGAAACTAAATACTTCCTGACCAACCCAATAGGCAATCATCATATCCTGCTGCCCGGCCACCATGCCAAATTGCTTAGTGAAATGATAAAAATACTTTAAAAATGGATACAGTTATATTCCTTGGATTCAGTCTCCATGCATGGATAACCATCGTAACAGTGCTGGGGATGTTCACTATTATGCTTTTTACCAAGCTCCGCGCCGACCTGGTATTCCTCGGAGCCATAGGCATCCTTTTTGTAACAGGCGTGCTTGACGCCAAAGAGGCATTCTCGGGCTTCAGCAGCACATCCGTTGTTGTAATCGGCGTATTGTTTATTGTTGTGGCAGGACTTACGCATACAGGCGTACTGCAATGGATTGTCAAGAACCTGTTAGGTCAGCCTACAGGATATGCCAAGGCCGTTGTGCGCCTGATGCTTCCTGTAGCCGCACTCAGTTCAATACTGAGCAACACTACAGTGGTAGCCCTCTTCGTAAACATCGTAAGAATGTGGTCGAAGAAACTGGGAATATCACCCTCCAAATTGCTGATACCATTGAGCTACGCCTCCGGCATGGGCGGTATCTGTACATTGATAGGTACACCGCCCAACCTTATTATCTCGGGCATGTATACAGAACATACAGGCCATGTCATGAACGTGCTGGCAACCACAATACCAGGTCTGTTCTGCCTTTTCATAGGCATGCTCTCCGTCATCGCCTTACGTCGTCTCTTGCCTGAGCGCCAGGTACCAGAGTCAGATACAGAGGATACAATAGAATATACCGCAGAGTTGATTGTTCCCTCGACTCATCATTTTATTGCCCAGACAATCGGGCAGGCAGGCATGTTCAATGTCGAGGGCTGCCGCCTGCTTAAATGGCGTCATTTCGACAATTATTCTGTTCCTATCGATAAAAATGAAATCCTGATGGGCGGCGATCATCTGCTCTATGCAGGAGAAACCAAGGCTATCATCGAACTATCCAAGCAACACGGGCTGATACTTGGCGACGAGGTTGTCAACGTGGGATACGGTACAGCCATTTCATCGCTAATTATGATAACGATGGTAGTACTCTCGGCACTCAATATAATGCCGCTGCTGCAGTGTGCCTTCATCGCCGCTGCTGCCATGCTCCTGTTCCGCTGCTGCACACCCGACCAGGCAATGAAGTCCATCAACTGGGACATACTTATGGTATTTGCCGGCTCCGTCGTCCTGGGTCTTGCCATACAGAAGACAGGCATTGCCGAACGGATGGCCTTCGACATCCTTGATGTCTGCGGAACCAACCCCATTGTAGTAATGACGGCAATTTGCTTCGTAGGAACGTTTGTCACAGAGTTCATCTCCAATACTGCAGCGGGAGCAATGTTCTTCCCCATCATGTACGAGGCGGCCGAGAAACTTGGCTACGAGCCCTACCCCTTCCTCATCGCCCTCATGATCAGCGTCAGCAGCAGCTTCGCCACCCCCATAGGCTCACCCACACACATGCTCGTCTACGGCCCCGGCGGCTACCGCTTCAGTGACTTCATGCGCATCGGCCTGCTGATGAACCTCATCATCCTCGCCGCCAATATCCTTATCGTCAACCTCGTATACCCTTTAACACCCCTGAATCCGTAAGTCACACATATCTTTATCGAACACGAATCTCACGGATTTACACAAATCCTTTTCAGTTTCCCTAAAACATAAAGTAACAACAGCAGTTACAGTCGCATGATTGTAACTGCTGTTGTAGTATTATATAACAATAGGTATTAGTATCTGTAGTTATTATTTATCGCGGCGGAGCCGTATGGAAGGTTAATAATAATAATTCCGTACTTACGGAACAAAAGTCCGACCGCGACGGAAAAAGTTTCCGTTCACTACGGAATCTTACGTACTTGCCAATTTGTTCACCAAAGAACAACAGGCGCTTCAGTATCGCTACAATAGCCCTACAATATCCGAAGGCTATTGGAATGTAGTGATTTTTTAGCTCCATGATGTTCTATTTATCGTAATTACTGTTCTTTTGTTCTTACTACCCCCCTATTAGCTTGCAGGAGATTAAAAATCGGTTTATATTTGTATACACAATTTAACTTTTAACAACTAACTTTTATGAAGTATTTCAGAATTTTCATCACAGTGTTGGCAATGGCTGTTGCCCTGGGTGCAAGTGCCCAGTCAAAAACTACAAGCAAGACTAAGAGCGCTCCTGCCAAGACAGCTGTAAAGAAGAGCACAACTGTAAAGAAGACCTCTGCCGCCCCTGCAAGGACAGCAACGGCAACAAAGAAGTCAGCAACTACGACAAAGAAAACTGCAACAGTCGCTAAAAAGCAGGACTACGACAGCAGTGTACGCGTAATGTTTACGACAAAGGTCGGTAGCTGCTACGGCCATGGCGGTTTTGGTGAGAATATCACTCTGGAGAAGAAGTACAATCCATACTTTGCTGTTGACTTCTTCAGCATCGACTACTCTGCACCATTTAATTTCAATTATATGACCATTGGCGTCAAGGCTGGTGTACGCGGTTTCACTCCTGCATTCTGGAACACAAGTGGCGGCAAGATCTGTCGTGGTTACAGCAGTTTGGCATTGGGTTACGACTGTGCTTTAGTTAAGGGCTCAGTTGGCGTAATTATTCCAGGTGCGGGGACTTATGTTGCTTCTGGCTGGGGCACAACCCATGGTTTTGCTATGTCATGGGGGGTTGGTCTGGAGTTTGTAGAGAAGGCTAATTTCGGTTATGCTCTGGAGTATGATACAAACTGGAAGACCACTTCGCATTACTTTACGATTGGTGTTAAGTTCTAAATTTCATAAACACATCTAAAAGAAAAAGCATCTCGTTATGAGGTGAACCCCGAAAGTTAGACAAAAAACTTTCGGGGTTTATTATGTTAGAAAGAAAAAGAAAGAAACATGATTACGCAGACCGTCTAAAGTATATG
>OMQX01000045.1 GCA_900313335.1 uncultured Prevotellaceae bacterium | reverse complement strand
CGCGTTTCGTGCGTTTCTGCGACTCGTTCAATATTCCTATCGTAACTCTGGTTGACGTCCCCGGATTCCTGCCTGGTACAGGTCAGGAGTACAATGCTGTTATCCTGCATGGTGCCAAGTTGCTGTATGCTTACGGCGAGGCTACGGTGCCAAAGGTTACGGTGACTCTGCGCAAGAGCTATGGCGGCAGTCATATAGTAATGTCCTGCAAGCAGCTGCGCGGTGATGCAAACTATGCATGGCCAAGTGCCGAGATTGCCGTAATGGGTGCAAGCGGTGCTGCTACCGTATTGTATGCCAAGGAGGTGAAGGCCCTGAAGACAGAGGGCAAGGACGAGGAGGCAAAGAAGTTCATCGACGACAAGGTTGCCGAGTACGAGAACTTGTTCTCTAATCCTTATCAGGCTGCCAAGTATGGTTATATCGATGACGTGATAGAGCCTCGTAATACCCGTTTCCGTATTATTCGTGCCCTAGCACAGTTGCAGAACAAGAAACTGACTAACCCTGCCAAGAAGCATGGTAATATTCCTTTGTAGGCCAATAAAGAACAGACAGTTATGAATTTTCTTACAATAACAACAGATACATGGATGATGGCAGGCTTCAGCATTGCTGTGGTTCTGGGTATCCTGATCCTGCTGGTGGTGGTGCTGAAAATCTTCAGTGCAATTGCCAGTCTTGGACACATCAAGCGTTCTCCGCGCGTTCTGGAAGTGAACGAGGCACCGGCACAGCCATTGGCTGCAGGTGAGCCTGACTCCAGCCCTGAAGATGAGCGCCTGGCTGCTGTAGCAATGGCATTGCATCTGTATCTCAGCAATCAGCATGACGAGGAAAGCGGTGTCCTGACCATTCCTATGCATGACTTGCTGGGCGGCTGGCACGAAGAGCTGAACAAGAGACTTTAATATTACTTATTACAAGGATAACATTTGAAGAAGAAATGAAAGAATATAAATTCAAAATCGGTGACAAGGACTATGCTGCTACCGTTGCTGAGCACGAGGACGGTACTCTGGAGGTAACCGTAGACGGCAAGATATATAACGTTGAACTGCCTGAGCGCAAGAAGGCTCCTGTTCCGGTAGTGAAGCCTGCAGTGGTTCAGGCTGCTCCTGTAGCATCGGCACCTGTGGCAGCCAAGCCTGCTGGCAATGCCGGCTCTAATGCCGTGATAGCTCCGCTGAACGGTAAGATAACGCAGATATTGGTCAAGGCAGGTGATACTATTGCTGCCGGTGATACTGTGTGTATGCTGGAGGCTATGAAGATGGAGAACAGTATTACTGCAGAGTTTGGCGGTACGGTGAAGGCTGTACTGGTAAACGTCGGTGATCAGGTTGATGGTGGTCAGGCACTGGTGGAACTGGCATAACTTTAAGTCATAGCTGATAATTATGAAAAATATTAGGTTTTTCGTCATTGCTGCATTGCTCATGATGGTGTCTGTACCTTGTCTGGCTCAAGGTTTTGACCCTGCCGATGCCTTGGCTAAGTTCACTGGCGACATGGGTATATCCTTTTTCTTTACAGGTGAGGGATGGAAGAATGCCGTGATGATTGCAGTTGGCTGCTACTTGTTGTGGCTTGCCATCAAGAAGGAGTATGAGCCGTTGTTGCTCTTGCCCATAGCGTTTGGTATGATCCTGACTAACCTGCCGGGGGCAGGTATGTTCCATGGTGAGCTGTGGAACGAGTTCCTGGATGAGAATAGCATACATCATCATGATTATGGTTTTATCATGAGAGAGGGAGGCCTGTTGGATATCCTGTACATCGGTGTCAAGTCCGGTGTCTATCCATGTCTGATCTTCCTGGGTGTCGGTGCAATGACTGACTTTGGTCCGCTGATTGCAAATCCAAAGAGCCTGTTGCTCGGTGCTGCTGCTCAGATAGGTATATTTGCTACCTTCCTTGTGACTCAGTGGGACTTTACTATTCCGTTTACGGACATCGTTCCGTTTACGTTTACTGCAAAGCAGGCTGCTTCCATCGGTATTATAGGTGGTGCAGACGGTCCTACGGCTATCTTCCTGACGACCAAGCTGGCTCCTGAGCTGCTCGGTCCTATTGCCGTGGCGGCATACAGCTATATGGCTCTGGTTCCTGTAATCCAGCCGCCTATCATGCGTCTGCTTACTACCAAGAACGAACGCATGATACGTATGGCCCAGTTGCGTACCGTAACCAAGCAGGAGAAGATAATCTTCCCGATTATCGTTGCTATAGTCGTGAGCCTGATTCTGCCAAGTGCAGCTCCCCTGATCGGATGTCTGATGCTGGGTAACCTGATGAAGGAGAGCGGTGTTGTCGAGCGTTTGAGCAAGTGTGTCCAGAACGAGCTGAACAACATTGTAGTAATCTTCCTGGGTGTTACCGTAGGTGCAACGGCAACGGCATCAGCCTTCCTGAATATCCAGACAATCAGTATATTGGTTGTCGGCATCGTTGCATTTGCTTGCGGCAGTGCAGGAGGTATCCTGATGGCCAAGCTGATGAACCTGTTCCTGAAGGAGAAGATAAATCCTCTGATCGGTTCGGCTGGTGTAAGTGCAGTTCCTATGGCTGCGCGTGTAAGTCAGGTTGAGGGACAGAAGGCTGATCCGCGTAACTTCCTGCTGATGCACGCAATGGGACCTAACGTTGCCGGTGTTATCGGTTCGGCAGTTGCTGCCGGTATCTTGCTCAGTTTCCTGGGATAAATATTTCCCCATAAGGATGGAGACAGTAACCCTATATGAGCTGAATAGCAGGATTCGTGGTATTTTGGAGGATACTATGGATCAGACTTATTGGGTTCATGGTGAGCTGTCGGAAGGCAGGCAGGGGCCTGGCGGTCATTTTTATGGAGAACTGATTGAACGTGACGAAGAAACAGATACTGTAGTTGCGCGTGCCAGAATTAATATCTGGGCGCGTACATACAGTATTTTGTCGCTGCGCTTCCATGAAGAAACGGGGCAGAAGCTCCGACCCGGGATGAAGGTTCTGGTCAAGGCAAAGGTTTCGTTTCACGAGGCTTATGGCTATGCCCTTACAATACAGGATATAGACGGTACGTATACTTTGGGTGATCTGGAGCGCAGGCGTCAGGAGATATTGCGTCAGCTGGAGAAGGACGGGATTATAAACGACAACAAGACATTGCTCCTTCCGACCCTGCTGCGCCGTATCGCAATTGTCTCGAGCCCCAATGCTGCCGGTTATGGCGATTTCTGTAATCAGCTGCAGGGCAATGAATATGGTTTTGCGTTTCAGACCAGACTGTATACGGCCATTATGCAGGGTCAGCAGGCTCCTGACAGCATTATAGGAGCATTGCAGCGTATAGAGGAGGACAATTCCGTCCTGATGGAGCATGGTTCGGAGCCGTTTGATATTGTGGTTATTATCCGTGGCGGAGGTGCCGTGACTGATTTGTGTGATTTTGATTCCTATCCCTTGGCTGCCTGTATTGCACAGTACCCTGTTCCTGTAATTGTCGGTATCGGACATGATCGTGACAGGACTGTATTGGATTTCGTGTCACACGAGAGTGTAAAGACTCCTACGGCAGCGGCAGCGTTTGTCATAGATCATCAGGCGGAGGTCCTGGCTCATTTGCAGGATCTGGCGGTACGTGTTCCGCAGATGGTGCGTATGCGTGTTGAGAGCGAAAGACAACGTATTCATCGGATAGCGTCATTGTTGCCTGTGTCGGTTGGCCGTCTGCACGAAAGGCTGAAACACCGCCTGGATATGCTGGAACAGAGGATCTTGGGACTGAACCCCGAGGTTTTGCTGAAGCGAGGGTATAGCATCACGAAAATGGGGGATAAAGTCCTGCATAATGCCATGCAGGTTCAGGAGGGTGACGTGCTTACCACCCGCCTGGAACATGGAGAGGTTTTGTCAAAGGTAATATGCCGTCTTGGCTGAATATATTTTGTAATATGAAGTACGAGGAAGCGATACATAGGTTGGAGACCATTGCCCGCGATATGGAAAATGGCGAGATGGGGGTAGATGAACTGGCGGATAGTATAAATGAGGCCAAGAAGCTGATAGGTTTTTGCCGTACCCAGCTGACCAGTGTTGACGAGAAGATAGAAAAGATTCTTTCCAGTCTGGAATAATGTATTTTATAATATGAGACGGACTAATTTTTCCTTGCTTTGTGCAATAGCGGTGTTTTTTTGCTGCAGTGCATTGACGTCTGCCCAATCATTCGATGCCGACAAGTATTACTATGTCCAGTTTGTAAGTGGACAGAATGTTGTTACTGCCATGGGTGACGGCAGTGTCTGTGAAACTCATCCCGTAGATCCGTCCAAGACAGACGGTCAGTTGTGGAGGATTACGGGGGCAGCTTCTTCGGGATACCAGTTTGTGTCTCGTTCGGGTTTGATGCTGTATGCAAATTCGACTGCGAGCCTTGGAACATTCAGTGCATCGTCAAGTGCTGGGAGTAACGTCTATTTTACCATTGAGTCATCTGGAACAAACGGACAGTTCGTAGTGTATCCCAAGGGTGTGTCCAATGTTTGGATGAACCAGTTGGAGGGTATTGGTGTAGGACACCAGGTGGGATTGTGGAAACAGAAGGATGATAATTGCCCTGTCTATATTATCTCTGAGGCAGAATATAAGGAGTTGAACAATCCAGACCCAGCAATATCATTGATTCCTCGTCCGAGCAGCATTAAGAGGGTTGCCGGTACTGTCCCTGCAGACACAGAGGTCTCGTATCTGACAGACACAAGGCTTGCAACGGAGGAATATAAACTGAATATTTCAGAGAGTGGAATAACTGTTACTACCAGGCCGACAAAGGAAGGAGACAGGTTTAACAAGGGAATAATCAATGCGCAGCAGACTTTGCGTCAGTTGCGCATGCTGTCGTCCGACGGTACTTTGCCATGCGTGGAAATCAAGGACAAACCGCGTTTTGGCTATCGCGGCCTGATGTTGGATGTGGCCCGTCATTTCTTTGACAAGGAGACGGTCAAGAATCTGATTGATGCCATGGCGGTGTACCATTTCAGCGTTCTGCATTGGCATTTGACGGATGACCAGGGGTGGCGTATAGAGATTCCTGAGTATCCAAGGCTGACTGAGATAGGCGCTGTACGTGAAGCCAGTTTCTGTGTGCCTTCAAGTCCGACTTTCTATGACGATACGGAATATGGCCGCGGTATGTTCTATACGCTGGATGATTTGATGGAGGTCGTGTCGTATGCGCAGGAACGCGGTATCGAGATAATTCCCGAATATGACTTGCCAGGGCATAATGTTGCTGCCGTAGCCTCTTATCCCGAGTTGTTCGCCTGTTCCAAGACTCCGATTGAGGGTGGTGAATTCAAGGTCCGGGTAAATGGCGGTATCTCCAAGGATGTCCTCAATGTGGGCAAGACCGAGGTTATGGATTTTATGAAATGCGTTCTTGGTCATCTGGCAGAGGTCTTTCCGTCAAAGTATATCCACCTCGGTGGTGATGAGTGTCCGACTAATGCCTGGCAGAACTGTCCCGAGGTACAGTCTCTGATACAAAGGGAGGGGCTGGGTAGTGTAAATGACGTACAGCCGTGGTTGCTCGAGCAGCTTGGCAAGTGGCTGGAAACGGAATATGGCAAGACAGTAATTTGCTGGGACGAGCTGCTTTCCCATTGGCCGACCACAAATACGGTAAGGCCTGTGATAATGGCATGGAATTCAGGAAGCTATACCCAGCAGGCTGCAAACAAGGGGTTCAAGAGCATATATGTTCCATACCAGAAACTGTATTTGGACTTTATGCAGGAACTGCCGGAAAACTGCTATTTCGACGAACCATACTATGGAGGATGGTCCGAGACGAATGTAAATACATTGGACGAGGTCTATAATACCAATCCGACGGATGCCACAAATTCTCCAGACATGGTGCTTGGTCCGCAGGGCAATCTATGGACAGAGACTTGTACCGAGGTTGCTGAGATGCATCATTGCTTCTTCCCACGTGCCCTGGCCTTGAGCGAGGTGGCATGGAGTAGTGTGGACGGCAGGAATTACAGTAATTTCCTGGCCCGTATGCAGAATCATGCAAGGGTTCTGGATAAGTTGGGGATAGGCTATGCAAAGCATCATTTCCTGATAGAGAAGAATGATGAGTCCGAGCGTCAGCGCCTGCTCGCAGAGGTGAAGCCCGGTGAAACGGGACATCCGTCTCAGGATGCCGTGGATGCCCTGCGTAATGCGGATGCAGATGGTCTGGCAGATGCACTTGCTGCCTTCAAGTCAGCAGACGTGGCTTTGCCCGAGGCAGGGAAGTACTACGAGATCCAGTCTGCCAGCACATATTACAAGGCACACTATAACGGTGCAACAATCTACAAAAATTCCGAAACGGCAAGGATTCACTATACACAGCAGTACAATTGCGATGAGCTGTGGAAATTCGCACCGTCAGCAACTGCAGGCAAATACTCGGTAACAAACCTTGTGAACAAGAACCTGCGTGTATCGGGTTCATCGTTATTCACGGTTTCCAAGGCAACTGTGGCAAACAGCAAATACGACTATGTTCCAGGTGTCCTGAACCTTGTCTATGGCACTATGCCGTTCTATGCAAATGCAGACGGGACGGTAGCGCATATAAAGGCAAGCAACGAGACAAAGATGATAAGCTATCCCGGTTCGTGGCGAATTGTTGAGGTCAAGGATTTTACGAAGTATCTCCAGAAGGTTCTGGACCAGCTTACTCTTTTGCAGGACAAGGATGTACTGTCTTATGGCGATGCCCTGGTCGTACGCGGCGACGTTACAAAGTATGAGTACGATCTATATCT
Organism: uncultured Prevotellaceae bacterium; assembly: GCA_900313335.1. GTDB lineage: Bacteria > Bacteroidota > Bacteroidia > Bacteroidales > Bacteroidaceae > Physcousia. Next base: position 4,217 of record OMQX01000045.1, on the reverse strand, counting down.
GCAGACGCAGAAAACAGGCAAAGTGCCGCAGGAACTCAAGGATCTGGTAACAGGCATAGACGATATGCCTGCGGATATTGTCGGGGCAGTTAATTCGGTATATGACTTGAACGGGCGCCGTATCAACTCAACCAGAAGCGCATTGCCTCATGGTATATATATAATCAATGGAAAGAAAGTAATAAGGTAAATAGATTTAATTATGAGTGAAATCGATTGGAGCAGCCTGTCTTTCGGCTACATGAAAACAGACTATAACGTACGCTGTTACTATCGTAACGGCAAGTGGGGTGAAATAGAAACCTGCAGCGAGGAAACCATCCCTCTGCACATGGCAGCAACTTGTCTGCATTATGGTCAGGAGGCATTCGAGGGCTTGAAGGCTTACCGTTGTCCTGACGACAAGGTTCGTGTTTTCCGCAGTGACGAGAACGCTGCACGTCTGCAGAGCACCTGCCGTGGCATTATGATGCCGGAGATTTCGACACAATTGTTCAATGAAATGGTCGATAGGGTAATACGTCTGAACGAGCGCTTTATCCCTCCATACGAAAGTGGAGCAACACTCTATATCCGTCCTTTGCTGATCGGTACCAGTGCGCAGGTTGGTGTACATCCTGCCAGCGAATACCTGTTTGTTATATTCGTAACACCGGTAGGACCTTATTTCAAGGGTGGATTCAGCACCAATCCCTATGTCATTATACGCGAGTATGATCGCAGTGCACCTCTGGGAACCGGTATATACAAGGTAGGCGGTAACTATGCAGCCAGCCTGCGTGCCAATAAGATGGCGCATGATCTGGGCTACAGCTGTGAATTCTACCTTGATGCCAAGGAGAAGAAATATATGGATGAGTGTGGAGCTGCCAATTTCTTCGGAATAAAGAACAACACTTACGTTACCCCCAAGAGCACCAGTATCTTGCCTTCAATAACAAACAAGAGCCTTATGCAGCTTGCACAGGATCTGGGCCTGAAGGTGGAGCGTCGTCAGATTCCTGAGGAGGAACTTGCTACATTCGAGGAAGCAGGAGCATGTGGTACAGCTGCCGTTATTTCGCCAATAGAACGTATTGATGACCTCGACACCAAGCAGAGTTTTGTCTTCAGCAAGGACGGAAAGCCAGGTCCTATATGTACAAAGCTCTATAACAAGCTACGCAATATCCAGTATGGCATAGAGCCTGACGTACACAACTGGACGCGTGTGGTGATAGGGTAGTTGGTCAGTCTTCAAGGTCGACCCATTCGATGTCTTCGTCATCCAGGTCTTCTATGTCCTGGATGTCGTCGACAATGATAGGTTGGTCTTCGCCCTCGTATTCCAGTTCCTGCTGAAGCCATCCCAGGTCCTTGTTGCGGTGGACGATGCTTTCCTCCTGGGTAATAGAAGCAATCTTGTTGCTTTCGCTATTGAGGGCTGTCCACAGGATGTCCTTCAGTTCGGTAAGTCCTTTCTGTGCAACGGCACTGATAAAGATGACCGGAAGGTCCTCGGGCAAATCCTGACTGAGCATCTGCACCAGTTCTTCGTCCAGAAGGTCGCTCTTGGTCACAGCCAGCACACGCTGCTTGTCCATAAGTTGAGGGTTGAATTTACAAACCTCATTCAGGAGTATCTCGTACTCCTTCTTGATGTCGTCTGTATCACCTGGTACCATGAACAGCAACAGCGAGTTGCGCTCGATGTGGCGCAGGAATCTCAGTCCCAGGCCCTTGCCTTCGCTCGCTCCTTCGATAATTCCAGGAATGTCTGCCATTACGAAGGACTGTCCGTTGCGGTATGAAACTATTCCTAACGACGGTTCCATCGTGGTGAACGGGTAGCCTGCAATTTTCGGCCTGGCGCTGGACAATGCGCTCAGCAGGGTGCTCTTTCCGGCATTGGGGAAACCTACCAGTCCTACATCTGCAAGGAGTTTCAGTTCCATTATTACGGTCATCTCCTGCATGGGTTCTCCTGGCTGGGCATATCGCGGAGCCTGATTTGTGGCTGTTGCGAAATGCCTGTTGCCCAGACCGCCCCGTCCGCCCTTAAGCAAGGTCACGACCTGACCGTCCTTTGTGACATCACATATATACTCGCCGGTTTCAGCATTGTACACAACGGTTCCGCAGGGGACGTCAATATACCGGTCCTCTCCATCTGCACCTGTACTGCCGTTTTTGCCGCCATTTCCGCCATGTGTGGCAAAGATGTGCCGGTCATACCTGAGATGAAGCAGTGTCCAGTAGTTATGGTTCCCGCGCAAGAAAATGTTCCCGCCGCGTCCACCGTCACCTCCATCGGGACCTCCGTTTGGCGCATATTTTGCCCGGTGCATATGCATGGAACCTCTGCCGCCCTTTCCCGAGCGGCAGACGATTTTTACATAGTCGACGAAATTACTTTCTGCCATTCAGGTTAAAGTGTGTCCAGGAATGCGAAAATCTCGCTGAGCATCAGCTCCTTGTCGCCTTTCCATGTAAATGTATGGCGTATGCCTTCTTTTTCGAACCACTCGGCAAGAGGTTCTGTCTGGGCATGGTATACTGCAAAGCGGGCCTTTATGGTCTCTTCATTATCATCGGCACGACCTTGCTCTATGGCACGGTTCAGGAGACGCTTCAGCAATGTGTCCTCGTCAACGACCAGCTCTATCATCACGCCCATGTCGTGCTTGCGCTCTGCCAGCATCTTCTTTAAAGCCTCGGCCTGCGGAATTGTGCGTGGGAAACCGTCAAAGATAACCCCCTGTCCTTCCGGCAGGGCATCATAGGTATCTGCCAGGATATCAATCATCAGGCTGTCCGGCAGCAGCTGTCCCTTGTCGATGTATGCCTGTGCGGTCTTGCCCAGCTCCGTACCGGCCTGGATTTGCGCACGCAGTACATCACCGGTGCTGATGTGCCCCATGCCATACCTCTTTACAATCTCGTCGCTGTAGGTGCCTTTGCCAGAGCCTGGTGCACCAAAAATGATGATATTCTTCATATTCGTATAGTTTTTCGTTTTATCCTTAGCTTTTCAGAACCCAGATATCCTTCAGGTTGCGGGCATAGCCGTCATAGTCCAGGCCATATCCTATGATAAAGTCATTGGGTATACCCATTGCTGTATAGCGTATGTCCAGGTCAATCTTCAGATTCTCGGGCTTAACGAAGAAAGTGCATATCTCCAGACTATTGGGATTGTGCCCTTCCAGTGTTTCAAGAATATGTGCCATGGTTACTCCGCTGTCTACGATATCCTCGACAATTATAACGTCACGGCCTTCAATGGACTTGTTCAGACCTATTATTTCGTTCACTGTGCCAGTACTGCTTACGCCTTCGTAGGATGACATCTTTACGAATGTGATTTCGCATGGGATGTTGATCTCACGCAGCAAATCGGCAGCAAACATGAACGAACCGTTCAGGATAGCCAGGAACAAAGGGTTCTTGCCCTCGTAGTCCCGGTTTATCTCACTAGCTACTCTGCGGACCTCATTTGCGATGTCCTCAGCAGGAATCATTGGCACGAATTCCTTGTCCAGAACTTTTATGCTTTTCATCATCAGGAATTTATTGTATTTTTCACAAAGATAAGAAATTTAGTTAAGAGTTGTTAGTTCTGCGTTACGAGTTTTTTGCCGTTTGATGCAAATTTTATAAATTTGTGTTCGAAAAACAAGCAAAATAATAATTCAGAGGCTATGCGTAACATTTTACTGGCAGTTTTTGTCGCATTATATGCGCTGGGTGTGAATGCTCAGACCGAGATTGAACCGTTTGTTCCGGGTGTAACAACGGACGGCGTCAGGTATTTCCTTCCGCGTACAGCATTCCGTGTTGTGATTATTGTCGAGAAAACGGTTACAATCCCTGGCAATTTGAATAAATATGCCTACAAGTATCTGCATTTGCAGAATGTTCCTACACAGACCACGACCGAATACAGGATAAAAAGCATTGAGCTTCAGCCCTACGGTGTTCCCGATAAGACCAAGGCATATAACATCAAGCTTAAGAACCGTACTGTTGCCCCTATGCTGAGCCTTACACGTGACGGTGTCCTGATGGGTGTGAATACCGAGGTCTCCGAGGATGTCCTTCCGCCATTGCCCGAAGCCGTTCCGGCTCCAGCCTTGCTTGATGCCCGTAAATACATGAATCAGGAGATGCTTATGGCATCAAGTACAGCTAAACTTGCCGAGCTTGTTGCCGCTGCCGTTCAGCTGAGCCATGAGCTG
>OMQX01000012.1 GCA_900313335.1 uncultured Prevotellaceae bacterium | reverse complement strand
GCTGGTAATGCTTTCTGTGCCTGAAGGGGAGCATAATCCGCAGTTTCAGGACGTGTTTGACGAGTTCCGTAGCTGGTATCTGCTGCATTGTGAGGATCATACCGTTCCGTATGACGGTATTCAGGAAGTGTTGCGCGAGTTGAAGGCTGCCGGCTATAGGATGGCTATCGTGTCCAACAAGTTGCAGGAGGGTATAGATGAACTGCACAGGCGTTGGTTTGCCGATACCATAGACGTGGCTATTGGCGAGCGTCCCGGTGTTGCGCGCAAGCCTGCGGCGGATATGGTGCAGCTGGCTATGAGGGAGCTGGGGGCAACAGTTCAGGACAGCGTGTACATAGGTGACAGTGATGTGGACCTGGCTACTGCCAGGAACTCAGGCCTGCGATGTATCAGTGTGTTGTGGGGATTCCGTACTCGTGAAGAGCTGCTGCAGGCAGGTGCGGACTGTTTCGCCGAAAGTCCGCGGGATATAAAGTTAATTCTTAACAGGCAGATATGAGTGTTACAGTATTTATTATAGCTACGGTTGCCGTTGCGGCAATGTTTGTAGCAGGGTACGTCATGGGACGTCGCAGTATGGGTGACCAGAAGGAGGAGATGCGTCTCCAGATGAACCTGATAAGCGAGCAGCTAAAGAGTACGAGTGAGAATGTGCTGAAGACACGCCAGCAGGAACTGGGTGAGACCAACCGTCAGCAGGTGTCGCAGATAATCGACCCGTTGCAGAGAAGTCTGGAGGAAATGTCGCGTGCCCTGGAGAGTAACCGTCTGCAGCAACGCGATGCTCTGACTCGCCTGGATGCAACCATCCAGGCTAATATGAAGCAGAGCAGTGCCCTTGGAGAGAGGGCGGACAGGCTTACACGTGCGCTTACTGGAGAGGTGAAGATTCAGGGAACGTTCGGTGAGCTGAAACTGCGCCAGTTGCTCGAGGATATGGAATTGCGCGAGGGTGAGCAGTATGATACCCAGGAGACCCTGCGTGACAGCAGCGGCCGTGCAATAAAGAGCGACGAGGGCAGTAACCTGATTCCCGACTATATACTGCATTTCCCCCAGAACCGCCATGTCGTGGTGGACTGCAAGATGAGCCTTACTGCATACGAGCGTTATGTGAATGCAGAGACTCAGGAGGAGCGTACCATGTATCTGCAGGAGCATCTGAGCAGTGTGCGCAAACAGGTCAAGCTGTTGGCACGCAAGGATTATACGCGTTATCTGCCCAAGGGCTATAACAAGCTGAATTTTGCTATCATGTACCTGCCTATCGAGGGTGCGCTGAATCTGGCTCTCGAGAATGATACGGCACTTTGGAACGAGGCATATCGCGAGGGTGTCATGATTCTGGGACCGCAGACTATGTATATGAACCTGCGCGTGCTTGAGATGATGTGGACACAGATCCGCCAGTTGGAGAATCAGGAGCAGATGATGAAGGCTGCAAATATGATTGTGGAAAGGGTGCAGGACTTCAGCAAGCGTTTTGATGACGTCGAGCACAGCATGCAGGATACGGTGCGCAAGATGGAATCACTGCGTATAACTACTGCTGATTCAGGTCCTGGAATCATAACGGCGGCACGTGCCCTGATAAAAGCCGGTGCACAGGAGAACCGCCGCAAGAAAACACTGGAGGAAAGGACATTGGAAGAAAAGACAGAGGCCGTTGATTAGCGGCCTCTGTCTTTTCTTGTATTTAGCGGATCACCTTCTTGCCATCCTTGATAAAGATGCCGTGCTTTGGTGCCTGGTTCAGGTGCTGGCCGCTGAGAGTGTATATTCCATTCGGATATTCAACCCCCTCCTGACTTTCCAATGAGGAAATACCTGTTGCAAGGATGCGTTCCATTGCATCAGCCAGTGCACCGGTAGCATTGTAGCCGGGAACCTTGACGAGCATCCACTGGCAGCCATCGTCGTCTATTGTCCATTGTGCAACGGGTTTTGCCGAATTCTGTGGTGCAGCGCACATGAAGCTGCGGTCGGCAGTGCTTCCGCTCTCACGGAACGTAAAGCCGCCTGACTGAAGCGTCATCTCCAGGGCAAATGGCTCGTCCTGGAATGTACAGGGCTGGCTGACGACTTCAAAGACAGGAACTTTGGCGAACTGCCTGCGACCTACGTTGTACAGATAGTATTGGTTGCCATAGTGTATAACAAGCCACATACTGTTCTCCGAGAAGCGGTTGACTGCAGCCGAGAATGTCGAGTTGCTGCTCTCCCCAAGCCACAGGTTGCTGCTGGACGGGTTGTTGTATATGATGCCCAGGCCTGTAGAGTTCTTGATGGTGTATACCTGATTGTCTTCAATCTCGGAGAGTGTCGAAATCTTGTTAGTTGCTTCATATCCTTCCTTGTCGGCAGCAAAGTCCAGCATGGCGTTGGCTGTTGTAAGGGCACTCTGGCTGTCTGCCATCGGGACGGTGACAATCTGCCATGTCGAACCGCTGTCAGTATTTGTCCAGTGGCACACGGGGGTACCGCTTAGCTGCGGAGAGGCACACATCCACGAACGTTCGTGTGTCTGACCTTCCAATCTGAAGCAGAAAACACCATTGCCGTCACATGTAACCTCGACAGGCAGAGGCTCGGCACTGAATGTTGCAGGTTTGCTGCTCGTATTGTATTCCGGCAGCTTGGCAAACTCCTTGCGGCCTACATTATAGATATACCACTGGTCATTCTTCTGCAATATCATCCACGAAGCATTGTCGCTGTCATGGTCAACGCTCTGGCCCATTGCCGAATTGCTGCTTTCGCCCAGCCAGATATTGGTCTTTGCGGGATTATTATATATGATACCCAGGCCATTGGTGTTGATGATGTTAACAGCCTTCTGGTTATTCTTCAGTTCATCCAGTGTTTTGATCTGGACAGGTTCCTCGGTCGTTCCTCCCTGATCCTCGGGATCTTCTGTTTCAACAGGTGCTGTCGTATCCTCGTCGGGGCTGGGTGCCTGCCTGCTTTCCGCTACTGTCTCGATAAGCGGATGGACGTTGGCATTTATTATGTACGAGCATCTGCGTGCCATCGAGCGTGTATTGCTGGATGCCAGATCGTTGCACATATCCCAGTACATGATACCTGCAAGGTCATTGTCACGGGCATAGCGTGTACGGTCAACCACCTGGTTCAGCGAGTTCATCACATAGTTGCTGCCATTATATGTAAAACTTTCCTGATCGTCCGCAAGGTTGCCGGCATTCCAGTTGTAGCCGATAGATCCGGCACCTCCGCCGCTGTCGCTTATGGTGGCGTATGATGGTAGAAGCTTATTGCGCGGCACGCCCCAGTTTATAATGCTGTTGGTATAGTTTACGAATGTGCTGTAGTACGAGTGTGTTGACTGGGGACCATACTGCTGGATGTTGAAATAGTCAACATACTGCATCAGGTCTGTCGGGAAATTGTATGTCACGTTGTGCATGCTGACAGAGACAATCTTACCCTTATTCAGAAGAGGACGCATTTCCTTTATCATAAGTCCGATGTTGCGCCAGCCGGCCTGGTTGTACAGCCACTCGAAATCAATGTCTATACCGTCAAGGCCCTCCTGGTTGGCACAGTCGGCAAGCGCCTGTGCCATGCGTTTGCGGTTGGCCTCGGAACCGACTGCGGTACTCAGCGAACCGTCGGAGGGTTGGGTGGCTGTAGCAAGCCATCGCTGTCCGCGCATATTGCCTGCTGTATTCTTCATGAAGTCCAGATAACCCGGCATGGAGTATGAGTCGAACCCAAGGTTATGAGGCTTTTCGAAACGGTAGTATCCTATCTTGTTGTAGAAACTCCATGCACTTAGCTTCACACCAGGTGCAGGCATCTCAGCACCACCGCGGTCGTTTGTAATCTGTGCCTCGGTCCGGGTAATGTTCCATGTGGCAAAATTGTCGAACTTGCATTTAAGACCCTGGCCAAGAATCATTTGTGCCGAGCCGAGACCGATTGCATTGCCAGCGAGATCGGGGAAATTCTCCTGGGTGAGGGCAAAGAAATACCAGTAGTTGCCGGTACGGAACAGGGATGTCATGCCACTGCCGTTCCATGCCTGAAGGGCGGTCTTTTCACCACCATTGCACTGCAGGTAGATAGATCCGGACGTACCACCGGTATTCGGTGCGCCCAGTGTTATTTCTATGAAATTGTTGTCATCAACCCGCTTTGACAAGACCTTTGCACCTTCCTTCCACTCGTCAATGTTCAGCCAGAACTCGATGGTAAAGTTTGTCGCGTCAGCCGGTATGATGTTCTGCGGCAACGTCATCGTGGCAGCCTCGGTAGTCAGATGCAGCAGGCCTGTACGCTTGTTGCTCGTATTGCCGAAAGACTCAAGGTATTCAGCTCCCTCGCTTACCGAGCCCTGTTGAACGGAAGCGTTGAACCACGCATTGCCGTTCTTGTCGGTACTGATGCCCAATATCGAGATAAAGTTGCTGAGACAGCCATAGTGGTCGCTGTCATAGCCTGTCGAGAATGTATGCTCCAGATTGTCGTATGCCATGTGTATACGATATTTCATCTGGGGATTGTCGGTATACTTAACCTTCTTCACTCCGCTGGCAGACATCGTACCATGCAGGCCTGCCGTCGCCTGTGTGCCCTTGACAGTCTCATTCTTGAAATTTATGACATTTGCACACTGCTCCTGATCCACTTTCCAGTAGCCCAGCAGCGACGACCACTGGGGATGCAGCTTGTTGACTGTATTGTTGTAGAAGCTTTCATAATCTGTCGGCAGCAAGGTCTTCCACAGGCGTATCTCGTCCATGCGTCCCTTGTAGTTACCTCCAAGCCACAACGAATTGTTCTTGGCAGGCAGTGACAGATACTGTTCCAGGGTATAGGTCTTGATATCGTTCAGAGTTACCTTCGTCTGGTTACCTGCCTTGTTCGCCCGTATCGTTACGTGGCACCACTTACCCTCGCCAATACGGCTGTCGGTGATCGTCAGGTGGTTAGTGCCGTCATTCAGTACCAGGGCATGATCATTGCCCAGTTTTATACTGAACGTGTTGCTGCGTATCAGTGCCGCCTTTGGCGTCCACTGAGAAGGACAGAACCAGAACTGTAAAGTATAGTCTCCCTCGGTTGTAGGAAGACCGCTTACTTTGCCCAGATTCACTACACCCGATGGGTCAAACTCCAGGCAGTAGTTGTCTACCTGGGCCATAGCAGCCGTGCTGGTCAACAGCATAAGTGCAAGAAGAATCCTTTTCATGTCAATATGTTTTAGTTTGGTATTATTTCGCGATTAGTGTAGCAGTGTTGTCCTTGACGGTAAAGTGTATTGTATGCTGTGCGTACTCGAAACTGTAAATACGCTGCGAATCATCCTGGTAATGAGGACGCGGATCATTCTGCAGCATCTGCGTCAGCAGTTCCCAGTCCTGTGACGAGAGGGTAGGGTATGTGGCACGAATTTCGTCCGTGATGACGACCTGCAGCGGCTCAATATCCACATCGTCTGTCCATCCTCCAGTTGCATCGGTATGTACATCAGTAAACGGCAGGTAAGGCTTGATGTCAACAATTGCAGTACCGTTCATCAGATCCGCTCCATCCACATACAAGACAGGTCCCTCAGCACAATCCCAGTCAATCTTCTGCAGGCGTACGCTGCTGAGACCTATGTTGTTCGGCCGGAACGGCGAACGCGTTGCAAAGACTCCCATCCGCTTGTTGCCTCCCAATAGCGGCGGCCGCACGGTCAGGCTCTTGAAAGGTGCGTCAAAGGTCCACAGAAGCCATATATGGCTGAAACTCTCCAAACCGCGCAGGGCCTCCCTTCGCCTGTATTCAGGTTCCAGCACAATCCGCGATACCATTCCGTTCACCATCCCGCTTTGACGCGGAACACCGAACTTGCCCGTATATGCGTTGTGTATGTGTGCGATGGGAGTCATACCGGAAACCACTATTTAAACAGCATTAAACATATGTAGAATATCACCGGAACAAGCAAACTGGGCAACAGGTTTACAGTCTTACAGTCCTTAATACCCAGGATACCCAGCCCCGAGCTTACAATCAGCACCCCACCTACGATGGAAAGTTCGCATCGCATAGGTTCGGGCATGCCGTCCCCGAAGAATAGGGCAATTGCGTAAAACATTCCTTGCCACAGGAACAGTACAGGCGCTGCCAGCAGCATTATCCATCCGAAGGATGCCGCAAGGACAGTTGATGTAACGAGGTCCAGGGTTGCATTTGTGTACAGGAAGGTGTTTGCCTGTTCACCAAATACCCATCCGTGTGACGGAGACAGTGCAGAAAGCACAGGGCCGACAATCGAGAATGTTCCTATGCAATAGAGCAATAGACCCGTGACAAGTCCTTGCAGGGCATTGTTTTCCTTGCCCTGTCTGACATTAAGCCTTGCATTCAGCCTGTCTATCTTGCCCGACAAGTCCATCCACGTGCCTATGACTGCACCGATTGACAGGCTCAGGATGAACAGCACAGGATATTCGCTTCGCACCATATTTGGCAGAGCCGCGTTTGCACCCAGGACAAGACATGCCAGTCCCAGGGCATTGAACATCGCTCCCTTGAACCTGTCGCCAATACCTTCGCGTACAATGGATCCGAATGCGCTGCCTATAATGACTGTGACTGTATTAACTATTATTCCGAGCATCGTCGTCTATTGAATATTCTTCCGTATTTTGGTAAGGTAGCGGTTAAAGCCTTCCTCGTCCTTATCGTCAATCAGCTGAATCAGTTCCTTCAGTTCTGCGCGGATGTCCTCGACATGATGCTTTGTGCGGGGGTTGAACAGTATCTCGCGCAGCAGGGTGTCGTCCTCGCTCAATACTCCCCGGGCAATCTTCAGGTGACGGTTGAACGTAGTACCTGGGGCATCCTGATGCTTCATTACAGCCGAGAAGACAAAGGTGCTGACAAATGGCACGGACAGCGAGTAAGCCATAGCCTCGTCGTGTTCGTCAAAACTATATTCGTGCACATTGAGCCCCAGCCTCCGGTACAGGTCCAGGAAGAAGATTCGTCCCATGTAGTCACCCTCGGTAATGACAATGGCATTCTCGTGCGACAGGGCACCAAGGTTGGCAAACGTAGGTCCGAACATAGGATGTGTGCTCACATAGCGCATACCTGTCTTCTCATAGAAATCCAGAAATCCCGTCTTCACGCTGCTTATATCGCTTATGATGCAGTTCTCGGGAAGATGAGGGATGATTTCCTGGAATACTTTCAGCGTATTCTTCAGCGTAACTGCATTTATAACCAGGTCGGGGCAGAAATCCTCTATCTCCGCTATTGTGGTGAAACGCTGTGTGTTGTACAGGAAGCGCATTCTGCGGGCATCCACCTCGTAAACTGCGCACTCGTGGTCGAAGCTCAACACATCGGTGAAGAAGCTTCCCATCTTGCCTGCTCCCAATATCAGTATCTTCATAATTACTTGCTTATCAGGTTAATCTGCTGACGGACGGATTCCTCGTGTATGGACTCGAAGATTTTCTTGATGCAGTCGGACTCAATACCCTTCAGGGCGCCCTGTGCCGCACGCTTGTCCAGGATCTCGCTATATCGTTTTGTCTGTACTACCGTCAGTCCATGCTCCTTCTTGTACATACCTATCTCTCGCGAAATGCCCATACGGCGTGCGAGCAGGTCAATCAGTTCGTTGTCAATCTCGTCAATCTGCTTACGCAATGTTGCCAGTGAAGTTGTAAGATCAACCGCGTCGCGTATAATCAGCATCGACAGGATATAGTCAAGGACGTCCGGCGTCACCTGCTGCGAGGCATCGCTCCATGCCTTGTCGGGCTCGCAGTGGCTCTCTACAATCAGTCCGTCCATACCTATGTCCATCGCCTGCTGGCACAATGGAGCTATAAGATCCCTGCGTCCGCTGATATGGCTGGGGTCGCACAGTATAGGCAGCCCGGGCATACGACGGTGCAACTCGATGGGAATCTGCCACATAGGCATGTTGCGGTACAGCTTTTTCTCGTAGCTCGAGAAACCACGGTGAATAGCACCCATACGCTTGATACCAGCCTGGTTTATGCGCTGCAGGGCACCGATCCACAATTCCAGGTCGGGATTGACAGGATTCTTTACCAATACAGGGACATCTACGCCTTTCAGCGCATCTGCCAGGGATTGTACGGCAAAGGGGTTAGCCGTTGTACGGGCACCTACCCACAGTATGTCAATACCATATTTCAGAGCCAGTTCTACGTGCTCGGGCGTTGCAACCTCGGTAGCAATAAGCATGCCAGTCTCTTCCTTTACGGCAGCCATCCATGGCAGTGCTATCTCGCCGTTGCCCTCGAACCCCCCAGGCTTTGTGCGAGGCTTCCAAACGCCTGCACGAAACATGTGACAACCTTTGCCTGCCAGTTGCATGGCAGTATTCATAACCTGTTCCTCGGTTTCGGCACTGCATGGACCTGCAATTACCAGAGGACGTACGTTGTCACTGGGCAGATTCAGCGGAGAAAGATTCAATTCCATATATTTATCCTTAATTCTTAGTGTTCTTAATTCATAATGCAGAATTCTTGATTCTGCTGACAGCCTCGGCAAACTTTTCGTCCTTTGCACACAGGCTTATGCGTATATATCGTGCACCGTTCGAGCCGAAGATGAAGCCAGGGGTGATGAACACCCGCGCCTCATGCAGGACACGTTCTGTCAGCTGCTCACAATCCGTATACCCGTCCGGTATGCGTCCCCACAGGAACATTCCTGTCTGGTCAGGGTCGAACTTGCATCCCAGGATACGCATTATCTCCTCGGCATAGCGGCGACGGCGCGCATAGTTCCCGATATTGAACTCGCGATGCCAATCATCAGGATTATCCATAGCCTTGGCTGCGGCTAACTGTATGCCTCGGAAGGTTCCGCTGTCGATGTTGGACTTGACTTTCAGCGTCCACTGTACGAATTGCTCGCAGCCCATCAGCATACCTACACGCCATCCGGGCATGTTATGGCTCTTGGACATCGAATTCAGTTCAATACAGCACTCCTTCGCCCCTGGAACCTGCAGGATGGACAGTTTCTCGCCTTCGTTCAGTATAAACGAGTACGGGTTGTCGTTGATGATAACAATATCATGCTTCCTGCCGAATTCCACCAGACGCCGGTATGTCTCGCGCCTTGCACGTCCGCCTGTCGGCATGTTGGGATAGTTTACCCACATCAGCCTAATATCCCCGTTCTCCAAGGCCAGACGCTCCAACTGCTCGAAATCTGGTTGCCAGCCGTCATTCTCCTTCAGGTCATAGTTGATTACCCTTGCGCCCAGTATCTTGCTCAGCGACGTATATGTCGGGTATCCGGGGTTGGGAACCAGGACACCTTCACCAGGATTTACGAAAGCCAGGGTGGTGTGCAATATTCCCTCCTTCGAACCTATCAATGGCAGAACCTCTTTGGCAGGATCCAGCTCTACGTTGTAAAACCGTTTGTAGAACCGTGCCATTGCATTGCGCAACTCTGACGTACCCATTGTCGGCTGGTAGCCGTGGGCATCGGGCATCTGTGCAACTTGGCACAGGGTGTCAATAGTTTCCTTGCTCGGAGGCATGTCGGGACTTCCAATAGCAAGGGAAATAACATCCTTGCCCTCGGCATTCATCTGCGCAACCTCCTTCAGCTTGCGCGAGAAATAGTACTCCTGTACCAGACTTAATCTATCAGCGGGATTTATCATTAGTTCAATTCATAATTCATACCGTATATTCACCCAGGTTCTGCAACTCGTGTGTCAACGGAGTTATTGCATTTATTGCCTGATGGAAGCGTTTGTAGTTGTCAAATGCCACATCAATGTAGAACAGGTACTGCCATTCCTTGCCTATGATGGGCAATGACTGTATCTTGCTCAGGTTCATCTTGTAGAATGACAGGATGGACAGTATTGCACTCAGCGAGCCCTCCTCGTGTGGAAGCGAGAGGACCAGCGAGGCCTTGTTCGTCTTTGTCATGTCCCTGTATTTGCCAGCCTTCTCGGGATTGGACAGAACCAGGAAACGCGTATAGTTGTGCTTGTTTGTCTCGATACCCTCCTCCAGCACCTTCATGCCATAGATTCCGGCAGCATCCTTGTGACATATCGCAGCATGGCCGCGCAGCTGCTTGCGCTTTATTGTCTCGGCAGCACCTGCCGTATCCGCAACCTCGACTATCTTAAGACCCTCGTGGCGGCGCAGGAATTCCCGGCACTGCATCAGGGCAACCGGGTGCGAGTTTACCTCCACCACATCTGCCCAGTTATCCTCGGGCAGACACATTATGGAGTGGCTTATATGCAGTTTGTGCTCTCCCACAATCGTAAGCCCCGAGTCCCTCATCAGCTCGTAGTTGTGCAAAAGACTGCCCGCAATGGTGTTCTCGATGGCAACCAATGCCAGGAGGTTCTCGTCTGCCGCCATCTCACGGAACACTTCCTCAAACGTATTGCACTCTACCAGTTCGATATCCTCGCCCTCGAAATACTGATGAGCGGCGATGTCGTGGAAACTACCTTTTATACCCTGTATTGCTATCCTTTTCACAGGCCACTATTTTTTATTGTTGAACTCCCCCGAGATACCGTCCATTATCGTCGGGTCAATCTCCGCCGCACGTTTCAGGTCGGCAATGGCACCGGCATGATCCCCCGCCATCATCTTCAAACGTCCCCGCTCTTTCAGGACATTAGCATTGTCTCCGTTCTGCTCCAGCTCGTCGGTAAGGGCCTTTATGATAAACTCGTAATTCATTGTAACAGCTCCTCGATAATCCTTACATTTACCTTGCACAGTTCCTCGCTCGCCCTTGCCAGGTTACGCTTGAACTCGTCATACGTCTCCGCGCTGCTGTCACACAAGTCCGTGACGCTCTTGACCAGAAGTACGGGTACATGGTACAGCGAGCAGACAAATGCCACTGCAGCACCCTCCATATCCTTCAGCTCACCCTTATTCTCCTTTATTATCTGCAAGTCACACGGCTGCATGTCCAGCGAACTGCCAGTAGTCACCTTGCCCATTGGCAGGTCCAGCTTCTTCGCCAAAGCCTCGGTGCCGCTCCATACATCATAGTTGCCCAGGGCCTGAGTTCCCCATTCGTCATCACCCGGCACGCGACGGTCGTGGAACATGACGGCATTTCCCAGATACACCCTGGCAATATCGGCTCCATTGCTCTTGAATGCACCGCACGTACCGCTGTTTATGACCAGGTCGGGATGCAGCTTCTGTATCGCCGCCTGAGTGGCAACACTTGCAGACTCGCAGCCTATCAGGTCGCTGCCATGCTGCTGCCCGTTCAGTACGACGTACAGGTCAGTCGCTCTGCCAAGCCTGGCATGATACAGCTTGCTTGGCAGCGGGTCGAAGAAGTCCGGTACTTCCTTAACCCCGAAATTATCAATGAATGGCTGTGCCTCGGCCATCATGGCCACAACAAATGTAATATTCATAGCTTAATCCATCATTCCTGATCCAGAATTCATAATAGACTGTTCATAATGGCGCAAATATACGTTTTTTCGGATAATTATTCGTAATTTTGCACGCGAAATGAGTCAATATATAGCCTTTTTGTCAGCACAGTTGTGGGGATGGCCCATGATTTTGCTATTATTGGGGACCCACATATATCTTACGGTGAGGCTCCGCTTCCCCCAGCGTCATATATTCCGCGCTATCAGGATGAGTGTCAAATCCGACAAGGACAGCCACGGAGACGTCTCCCAGTTCGGTGCCCTTGCAACAGCTCTGGCAGCCACGATAGGCACAGGTAACATCGTCGGTGTCGGTACCGCCGTATGGCTCGGAGGTCCGGGAGCAGTGCTATGGTGCTGGCTCACCGGCGTGTTTGGCATCTCAACCAAGTATGCCGAGGCGCTTCTGGCAGTAAAATACCGTGTAAAGGACCGCAAGGGCAATATGCACGGAGGCCCCATGTATGCCCTGCTCAGGGGACTCGGATGGCGTCATCTTGCCATACTGTTCAGCATCTTCACCGCAATAGCCGCACTGGGCATAGGAAACATGGTACAGTGCAATGCCATATCGCTGCTGTGCTACGAGAGTTTCCAGATCCCGGTATGGCAGAGCAGCGCTGTCGTTGCATTCTTCACCGCCGTTGTCATCCTGGGCGGAGTCAAGAGCATTTCCCGCATCTGCTCGGCCTTCGTACCCCTTATGGCCCTGCTTTATGTACTGGGTTGCGTGTACATCCTGATCATTAATGCCGAATACGTGATTCCGTCGCTACAGCTCATATTGCGCAGCGCATTCTCTCCCCGTTCGGCAGCAGGAGGCATGATGGGCGGCGGCATAATGATGGCGGCACGCTACGGTATTGCACGCGGCCTGTTCAGCAACGAGTCAGGCCTTGGCTCCGCTCCCATAGTAGCAGCTGCCGCACGTACCCGAAGCCTGGTGCGACAGGCACTGGTGTCAAGCACCGGAACCTTCTGGGACACAGTCGTCGTATGTGCAATGACAGGACTCGTCATCGTCAGCAGCGTCCTTGCGCACGAGGAGATAGACTTCAACGCAGGCGGAGCCCTGACACATGCAGCATTTGCAACTATTCCGTACGTCGGGACACCCCTGCTGCTGTTCGGCATCATCTCATTTGCCTTCAGCACGATCCTGGGATGGAGCTATTACGGCGAGAAGGGCATAGAATTCCTTACAGGAACACGGGCACGTATTCCATACCGCATCGTATATGTCATCTTTACCTTCCTTGGTGGAGTCATGCCCCTGGCAGTCGTATGGAATATCTCGGACCTGGCCAACGGTATGATGTGTATTCCCAACCTGGTGTGCGTCCTGGCCCTTTCGGGAGTCATAGTGCGTGAGACACGCAAGGCAAACCTCCTGTGATGGGCGGCTACCTGCACATTTCTATGCACAGGATATTCTGCAACGACCTTGCCGACTCGCTGCCGGTAATACTGTTCATCAGTATCGAGAAAGCCAGGATATGCCCGTTCTGCGCTTTCAGGTAGCCAGACAGGGTCGAGACACCGTTTACCGTACCCGTCTTGGCTCGTACGTTGCTGTGTGCCAAGGTGTTGCGCATACGCCTGCTCAAGGTGCCGTCCATACCCGCCTCGGGCATTGACTCCAGCAGCGGGCGGTATATCTTCGGATTCTTGTAGGCATATCTCAGCACCGATGTCAGCACCTCGGGCGTAGTCTTGTTGCCATGCGACAACCCGCTGCCGTCCTGTATGACGTAATCCTGGATACGAGCCCCCGAACGCCTTACCACATCCCTCACACGCTCCTTGCAAGCCTCGTAGCTCCAGTCGCGGGTACTGTCCTGATCCACCAGGTTCAGCAGCATCGATTCCGCATACGCATTGTCGCTGTTCTTCATCATACGCTTTAGCACCACAGGCAGCGGCGTTGCCAGCGATGTATATAGCTCACCGATGCTGTCACGCACATTGTTGAACGCTGCATAAGGCGCATTGGATGAGAAAGTTATGCCATCACTCTTCAACGAAGACACCACGTTCTGTACAATGCTCCGCGACGAATGCTTGTTCCAGAACCATTCCTGGTACGGCATGTTGGTCTTTAGCGGCAGATAGCTTATTACGCTTCCGTCAATCGAATCCACATCCATGCCCAGCAGCTTCTTGGCAATGTAGGCCGCAGCCTCCTTGTCCAGCGTCGGGTCAAAGCGGTCGTGGATATAGATGTTACCCTTGACATACTCGCGCTCGTTCGAGTCACGGCAGAAATACAGATCAGTCCTGATATCCGTCTTGAAATGATACGATGTTCCCAAGTCGTCAAGCGCAGCAACGGCAACGAAAATCTTCTGGTTGCTCGCAGGGATGAACAGATCCTGGCTGTTATGCCTGTATATCATCGAGTCCGTCGTCAGATCCCACACGGCTATACCTATGCGGTCGCGCAGCGTAATTGTCTTGCGAGTCGTGGTATATTTATGTCTTCTGCCCTTTCTACCGCGCTTAGCAGGAACGCGGTTCCTTACCGTAACCGTCGCCGTACGGTGGCGTTCCAGCATCGAGTCAAGCCGGAAGCGGAAGCTCTCCTCCCACGTCATCGGAATCCGGGGTACGATCTTTACCGTATCCTCCTCCAGGTTCACGACGATTTCCTCCTCCTCGTCAGTATACTGGGCCTCCACGTCCAGTACGAACGCAGGCAGCAGTAGCAAAAGCAGCAGTAATCTCTTCATTATGTGGCAAGGGTGCTATATCCTGTGTGCAAATTTAGTTTTTTCTCCTCTGAAAATGAAGATTTTTGCCGATAAAGTACAATTTTCCTTATATTTAGATTAACTTTGAGGGAAAATCGTAACCAGAAACAGACGATAATGACCAAAAACAACATGATAAAACACACATTTTCACCTTTCCGCGGCGAGGTCGGGTGGGGGCTCCTGATCCTCATCGCCCTCATCCTCACATCCTGCAGCAAGGAACGAGTCATTACATCACATATCGAGGACGATGCCGCAGTACTGCATGCCGACAGCACCCTGCGCGATACCGTACGCATCGACCTTAGCAGGCACTGGAGTGACTACGACACATTCCAGTTCCAGGACCTTGGCAGCGAGAAATACAGCAACGGCAGGTACCACCGTGTCGGCGAGGTCCTCCTCAGTATCCAGAACGGAACCGGGGACAGTATCGTCAGCGCCTACAAGGAAGTCACCTTCTATCCCATCATACGTCGCGACCACATAGACGAGGCCGATCAGGACTACATCATACTCCCGCACCTGGGCTATGCCATACGCGAGGAGCTGCCCGTCACCAACGGCCTTGTAGGCTATCCCAGGGGCGAGGTCTATGCCCTCAATCCCGCCTACAAGCACTTTGTAGGCATACCCCGCCGCGACGTTGTCAAGTCAGCCCGCGAAGCCTGCAAGGACAGCCAGTACAAGGACCTCTGGCGCCGCTATGCAATGAGCTACCGCCGCGGAGATTTCCTCAAGGACGGCATGTTCACCCACTTCCCCATATACTACAAGATAGTCCTCAACTGCAAGGACTCGGACAACAAGCCATATCAGAGGACCA
The DNA here is from genome assembly GCA_900313335.1 of uncultured Prevotellaceae bacterium. Lineage (GTDB taxonomy): Bacteria > Bacteroidota > Bacteroidia > Bacteroidales > Bacteroidaceae > Physcousia. The sequence continues at coordinate 1,988 of OMQX01000012.1, read as the reverse complement.
TAACATATACCGAACACCCACTTACCTTCAATCCGTAATTCTTAAATCATAATTCGAAATAATGACTCAGCAAGATAAGGAATTCATGCAGATGGCCATAGATGCCAGCATACAGAATGTAAAAAACGGCGGAGGCCCCTTCGGAGCCGTCATCGTACGTAACGGACAGGTCATTGCCACAGGCGTCAACCGCGTGACAGCCAACAACGACCCCACGGCACACGCCGAGGTCTCGGCCATTCGCACCGCCTGCGCCCAGTTGGGAACCTTCCACCTCCAGGACTGCGTCATCTACACATCATGCGAGCCCTGTCCCATGTGCCTCAGCGCCATATACTGGAGCGGCATTACACGCATCTACTACGGCAATACCGCCCAGGATGCCGACAACATAGGCTTCAGCGACAAGTTCATCTACGACGAACTCGCCACACCCATGTCCCAGCGCAGCATCCCCGTGCAGAATATCATGCGCGACGAAGCCCTCAGCGCCTTCCGTGCCTGGGAAGAAAAGGAAGACAAGATCGAATACTAGTCACCCGCAGCCCCCTGCGCTGCCACATATCCCGTCGTCCATGCAGCTTGCAGGTTGAATCCGCCTGTAACGGCATCCACATCCATAGCCTCACCCGCGAAGAACAATCCCCGGTGAGACTTCGTTTCCAGCGTATCATACTTCAGGCACGACAGCGCCACACCGCCACAGGTCACAAACTCCTCCTTGAAACGGTTCTTGCCCACCACATGATACATATCCCCCGCCAGGACATTCACCAGGCGGCCCCTTTCCCTGTCGCCTAAGGCACCCCAGCGCATCCCCCCATCCAGCTTTGCCCTGCGCAGCAGATGCAGCCACAGACGACCGTTCAGCTCACGCGGATACACATTGTGCAACTGCTTGCCCCACGCACCGGCAGCCAGGTCACGCAGCTTGTCCGCTATTTCCTCCCTGTCCCCCCTCAGCCACCGCACCATAATGTCAGCACGGTAGTCACGCTCTGCCAATATACGCGCAGCATACGAGCTCAGCTTCAGCACCGCAGGACCGCTCAAGCCCCAATGAGTTATCAGCAGGGGACCTTCAGCACGATATTTTGTGCCTGGAATCAAGGCGGCAGCTTCTTCAACGACCAGTCCTTGCAGGGCATGCAACTTGTCGTCAGCAACGGAAAAGGTGAACAGCGAAGGGACTGGTGCTTCTATCTCATGACCTAACGCTGCCAGCCAGCGCAAGCCTTCGCCTTTGGGCGAGCCGCCTGTCGTCACAGCCACATAGTCGTAGCCGGCGAGTTCGTCCAACGACTGTATCTTCTTGCCCGTACATATATTAATATGGTGGTGACGGGCTAACGACAGGAAGCAGTTGATGACGGCATGCGAGTCCTGTGCCTGCGGAAAGACGCACTCGTCGTCCTGCGTCACCAAAGGCACGCCGTGACGTTCAAACCATTGGTAGGCATCTTCTTGGTCAAATACATTGAACAGGCGTTTCATCAGCCTGTGACCTCGCGGATAGACCTGCGAGAGGTCGCTGACCTGCGCAAACGAATTGGTACAGTTGCAGCGTCCGCCGCCGCTGACCTCCACTTTGGCCAGCACACGACTGCTGCGCTCAAAGATGGTGACGTCCATCTCCGGCATCATCTCCTTCAGGTTGACAGCCAGGAAAAAGCCCGCTGCACCGCCGCCTACGATTGCAGTCCTCATGCTACGGCCTTTTTATCCACACTTTATGGGAGTGGCTGCCTCGCGACATGATGCCTGAAGTCGGGTCGGCCACAAGCTTCTTCAGGTCTAAGGAGGCACTGGTTCTGCTGAGTCCTGTTGCCTGCACGTAGTCAGAAAGGGTCATGAATCCGTTCTCGTCGATAACGGCCTTGGCCTTTGCCACACGTTCGTCGCGACTCAGCATTCCCTTTCTGGGCACCACCACATCGGCCTCAACCTTGTCGAAAGTGGTCTCACGGTTCATGTCTGCCAAGAGCTCT
>OMQX01000034.1 GCA_900313335.1 uncultured Prevotellaceae bacterium | reverse complement strand
ATGGAGAACATCGAGGAGATAGCCCTGTACAATGGCCAGAAGGCTCAGATTTTCCAACCAGCCAGGGATTTTGGAACCAGCGGCTCGGTATACATACGTACCCGTCGTCCCAGGTTCGATGAGGAACAAAACTATAATCTCCGTGTTGCACTGAAAGGCGGCAGCTTCGGTATGATCAGCCCGACTATAGTATGGGAGCAGAAATGGAACAGCCGGATATCTACCAGCCTGAGTGCCGATTACATGGGTGCTGACGGAAAGTACAGTTTCAGATACCGTCGTGTTCTCCCCTCTGGAACGGTTGCGTGGGATACGACTGCGGTGCGCCAGAATGGAGATCTGCGCAGTTTCCGTATTGAGGGTGCCGTGTTCGGCAATACTGATGACGGAACATGGAATGCCAAGGTGTATTATTACGACAGTAACCGTGGAATTCCTGGGGCTATCGTGAACAATGTGTGGCGGTTTGCTCAGCGTCAGTGGGACCGGAATTTCTTTGCGCAGGGCAGTTGGATAAAGCATGTCAGCCAACGGTACAAATTCCAGGTGGCAGGCAAGTATGCCAATGACTGGATGCGTTATCTGAATCCGGATGAAACGACTATGTTGCTGGACAACCGGTTCCGCCAGAACGAGATATACTTGAGTACAGCCCATAACATTGACTTGCTTCCCAGGTGGGAACTGAATGTTTCGGCTGACTATCAATACAATACACTGGATGCGAATCTGGAAAATTTCGTATATCCCAGCAGGCATACGCTATTGGTTGCATTTGCTACCCAGTATCAGTTCCGGCGTTTTCGTGCAATGGCAAGTCTTTTGGGTACTAACGTGTGGGACAGGGCTACTGTGGCACAGTCCAGAGTCAGGGATGCCATTAGCCGCTGGACTCCTGCAGTGTATATTTCGTACAATCCCATCAAGGACAATACGGATTTGTCCCTGCGTTTCTTCTACAAGAAGATTTTCCGCCTGCCGACGTTCAATGACCTGTATTATACCGAGGTGGGTAACATCAGCCTTAAGCCGGAGGATACACAGCAAATGGATCTTGGCCTGATTTATCAGCATGACTGGATGCGAGGTGTATTCCGTCATTTGGAATTCAAGACCGACGGGTATTATAACAAGGTGGATAACAAGATAATAGCAGTGCCAAGGGGCAGCGGACAGTATCGCTGGATGATGATGAATGTTGGCAAGGTCAGGATCCTGGGAGTTGAGACAACTGCCCAGACTGTTATGCGATGGTGCAGTGACTGGAGTCTGGTTCTGTGTGCAAATTATACATATCAGAGTGCACAGGACCGAACGGATCCTTCCGACGATGATCCGTATTATGGAACTTATGGCGGCCAGATAGCGTATATTCCCTGGCACAGCGGTTCTGCTACGGGAAATCTGAAATGGAGGCAGTTATCGCTGAACTATGCTTTCGTATATGTTGGCGAGCGGTATCATGCCAGTTCTAATATCAGGGAGAACTATGAGCAACCGTGGTATACACATGACATGAGCATAGCATATACATTGAGCAGATCTACGTATCCAAGGGTTGCAAAATGGTTTAAAAATATGACATTCACATTGGAATGCAATAATGTCTTTGACCAGCAGTATGATGTTGTACCTAATTATCCCATGCCGGGGCGTAACTGGAAAGGCAGTATCAGGGTTGAGCTATGAGGAACAGGTCAGCACTTTTCATTATGTGTCCGTTATTGGTCTTGATGGCATCTTGCCGTCAGGACGTAATTGTCTGGCCATCCGAGACGGAAACGGCAGGTGAGGCGGAACACGGACCTGTTACGGGTTTCTACCTCCTGAATGAGGGCAACATGGGATCGAACAAATGTACTCTGGACTTTTATGACTATACAAATGCTACATATACGCGCAACATATATGGCAATGCCAACCCGGATGTCGTAAAGGAGCTTGGCGATGTAGGCAATGACCTGCAGGTATACGGGAGCAAGCTGTGGGCAGTGATTAACTGCAGCAACAAAGTTGAGGTCATGGATGCGGCGACTGCAAAGCGTATAGGGCAGATAGAAATCCCAAATTGCCGTTACATTGATTTTGACGGACCTTATGCATACATAACGAGCTATGCAGGACCGGTACAGATAGATGATAACTACAAGCAGTTGGGCTATGTGGCTCGTGTTGATACCGCAACGCTGCAGATTACAGGCAAATGTCTTGTAGGCTATCAGCCTGACGGTATAGCAATACTGGATGGATATGCCTATGTTTGCAACAGTGGCGGCTATATGGTGAATAATTACGAGACTACGGTATCTGTTGTGAATCTGTCATCAATGATAGAGGAACGCCGTATTCCTGTTGCGGTAAACCTGCAGTATGCAGTTGCTGACAGGTTCGGACAGTTGTGGGTTTCTTCGCGTGGAGACTATTACGATGTGCCTGCAGCATTGTATTGGATAGACAGTCCTGGAAGTGCTGCTGTTGTTAATGAACTGAAAAGTCCTGCGGGCGGACATGTTGCTGCCAGTGCAATGGCATTGTGTGGTGATTCGCTATATATAGTGGGGTCGGAATTCAGCTATGTAACCCAGGAGACGACAACTACATATGGTATCGTAAATGTACGTACACATACTCTGGTAAGCGCAAACTTTATTACAGATGGGACGGATGACAGGATAAGACGTCCGTATTCTGTTGCGGTAAATCCGGACAATGGACAGATATTGGTCGCTGATGCACGGGACTATGTCAATCCAGGCAGGCTGTACTGTTTTTCATCGGATGGAGTCAGGCTGTGGGATGTGAGGACGGGTGACATTCCTGCACATTTTGTATTTATGCGATGACAGTAGTTATTCCAGGATCCATCCTGTTGTAACTATACGCTTAGCCGAGTCGGTAGGTTTAACCGTGAATGTTGCTGCTGCTCCCGAAATCTTGATGCTCAGGTCTGCGCCTGAGAACCAATTGGTATAGCAGAGGCGTACGTTGAGAACTCCGTCACTGCTCCACCCATAGCAACCGGCAACTTTCCATGTTTGCGGAAGATTACTGAAATTGTTCAGGAAGGGGCGTGGATTATAGGGTAAGCCGGTAATAGTGTTCTCCGTCCATTTCCTGTTTCCTAATTCCAGAGTATATGTCTTGTTGTCGGCATCAGTTACTTCCAGGCTTAATCCGTTCATTGACGGCTTCAGGATTACGCTTTGCCATCCCAGGACATTTGCGGCTAACTGAATTGTGGTGTTGCGAATGCATTTGTGGCTTGTGGCGCTCCCTTTTATCGTGGGAATCGCATATTTTCTCTGTGCCTCGCGCAGGATCTCCTGATCACTTGCCAGCTGGTAGGTCTTTACTACGCGGCCGTTTACTTTCTTGTACAATTTCCTGTGTACTACAGCCACTGGTTTCTTTTGGCAATGTGATGCCAGTATTGTCTTTATAAGTTTCTGGTGGGGGATGCCCTGGTAGTTGCATGCCGTAATTACGACCACCATGTCTTTTTCAGGTATAATGTCGATATACTGGCCGTACGCTCCATTTGCTTCTGTCCATCCCGGATAGCTGCCCTGCCACATCTGATAGCCATATTTGCCGGTTGTACTTTGGGCTTTCATCATCTCCTCAACCCATTCCCTGTCTATGAGTCTGACTCCGTTCCATTCTCCGCCGCGCAATAGTAACAGTCCGAACTTTGCCATGGATTCCGGTTGCAGATACAGTCCCCATCCTCCGCATGTTATGCCCTCGGGACTTTCTTCCCATGCTACTTGGGTGATGTGCAGCGGATTGAAGAGACGGATTCGAAGGAAATCCATAAGTGTCATTCCTGTCACTTTCTGTATAATTGCCGACAGCATGTATGTTACAATACTGTCGTACGCCCACAGCACGCCTGGCATGTCTTTCGGCTTCTGTGCCAAATAGAAACGCAGCCATTCCCTTTCGACGGTTCGCATTCTGGTATCTACAGGCAGGCCGCTCTGCATTGTAAGCAGATCACGGATTGTGATGCCTTGAAGAGTGTCGTTCGTCTCTTCGGGGAAATGTTCTCCCAGATATTTGTATATGCTGTCATTCAGCGTAAAAAGGCTGTCGCTTATGCACATGCCTACGGCAGCCGCCGTAAATGTCTTTGAAGCGGAATAGAGTGTGTGACAATAGTCCTTTTTCCATGGTGTCGGATACATTTCCCCGATTACCCGTCCATGCCTGACTATAATGCAGGAATGAATCTGCATTGTCTTGAATGTCTGCAGTGTGTCCAGGAACTGCTTGACGTAACGTGATGCTATGCCCTCGGCTTCGGGTGTCGAACGTACTAACTCGTTGAGCTGTGCCTTGCCTTCAAGGACATGGAAAAGTATAAATACTATGAATAGGAATTTTCTCATCGTATTGCAAAATTGTGCGGGATCCTACGTGGGGCAGGAGTCAGGTCCCGTGGTGCGGATTCGTTTCCGAAATCATCCAAATAGGTTACTGCAAGATGCATCCCCCACAGGCGTCTTGTAAGTTCGTCCCATTGAACCTCACCCCAGTAGATACGAACCAGGTTTTCGGGATTTGCCGTATCAACCGGATACTCTCTTGACGCATACAGTACAAATCGTTTTTCGCGTTTGGATGTATTTTTGTTACAGTTGTCTGCTGTGTAAGACCCCGCATTCAGTGGCGGAATGATTGCCGGAGTCGTATAATAGAAATTGCGTACCCATTTCTCAAGCCCCTTTACATCGTCAAGAAGAAATCGTGCGCGAAAAAATGCTGCCCCCGGCATCCCCAGGCTCCGTATATAGCATAGCTCACGGGTGACGTCGGTCAAATCCCAGTTTTTCTCGTTTGGGTGCAGAAAATATATTCCCAATCCCGGGGCAACCAGCTTACCATGGCATTGTTCCTGCCAGTCTGCACAGAATGGATAGAAGTGGTCGCCCTTGAAATACATCATGGGGGATATCATATCCATGATTCCTTCCTCCATCCACGATACTGCATCCTGAAACACGGTTCCATAGGCATTCCATCCGCGTGATGGGTAGCGGCTGACATCGTAGTATTTGCCTACAGGGCTGCACGATACCCGCAGCCATGGTTTCTCGGCTTTTATCGTATTGTACAGTTTCCTTACTATCCTGGTGATATTGTCGCGTCGCCACTGCTGTCTGTTGTTCGGCGTGTTTTCCGGGTAGCGTATGTAGTCAAAGTGGATGCCGTCCACATCATAGTTATGTGCGATTTCCTGACAGATGCGGCTCAGATATATTTCAGTTTCTTCCTTGGCAGGATCCAGGTAATACATATCGTTTTGCTTGAACAGCATGGCCGGATTTGTGTGGATCAGGGACTGGTTGCCAAGCCTGCGTGCGGTTTCGATCTTGACAAATGGTATTGTTACGACCCATGCGTGACACTCCATTCCGCGTTTGTGGCATTCCCCAATGGCAAAGGCCAATGGATCATATCCGGGTGATTTGCCGTATTTACCTGCAAAAACGGCGTCCATGGGCTCGATTTCAGACGGGTATATGACTGCTCCGCGTGTACGGGTCTGCAGGTAGATGAGGTTGATTCCGTCTTTTTGCAACCGATCCAGATCACGGCACAGTTCCTGTTTCTGGATTTCCATTGTAGCATGATCCGTGGCTTGTGTCCTAGGCCAGTCCAAACCCATCAGAGTGGTGTACCAGACAGCGCGTATCTCGTGCTTGGGACTGGCACTGGTAGGTATGTTGCAGGATAATACAAAAGCTAAAAGGATAATGAATAGTCGCCTCATGACTACAAAGGTATTACTTTGTGAGTGATTTTCCAAATATTATTTGCAATTTTGGGAACTTAATTGTATCTTTGTCCTTGAATAGTGTAGTTCACGGGAATAAAGATGAGTACATTTATTTTGGCTTTGACAATATTGATTGTCGGCTATTTTGTATACGGGAGCTTTGTCGAGCGGGTATTCGGTCCTGATGCAGGCCGGAAGACTCCGTGCTATACCAATACGGACGGAGCCGACTATATACCAATGCCTACGTGGAAGGTCTACACTGTGCAGTTCCTGAATATTGCAGGCACGGGTCCTATATTCGGTGCCCTGATGGGCATATTGTATGGCCCGGCTGCTTTCCTGTGGATTGTATTCGGATGTCTGCTGGGAGGTGCCATGCATGACTATATGGCTGGAATGATAAGCATCAGGCGTAATGGCGCATCGCTACCCGAGATTATTGGTGATGAATTGGGAAACGGATGCCGGCTGATTATGCGAATTGTAAGTCTTGTCCTAATGCTTTGCGTGGGTGCAAGCTTTACATTGATACCTGCCGGTCTGATGGATAGCCTGACGTTACAGACAGTGGGTATTGCGGGTACTTATGTCTACTGGGTTGTTGCCATGATGCTGTTCTATGTATGCGTGACGGTTTTCTCAATCAGCAAGATAATGGGTAATATCTATCCGATTTTCGGTGTGGCTTTGCTTTTGATGGCTTTGCTGGTAGGTGTCGGCATATTTACAAATGATGGCGAGATTCCCGGACTGGCTTCGGCATTTGCTGACCATTACCCTACGGCATTGGATCCGGCAGGAACACCGCTGTTTCCTGCGTTGTTCATCACGATTGCCTGTGGTGCAGTTAGCGGATTCCATGCTACGCAGTCGCCAATGATGGCGCGTTGTATAAAGAATGAGAGATATGGATTGAGGTGTTTCTATGGTGCAATGGTGACGGAGGGTGTCATCGCCCTGATATGGGCTGCTGCGGCAATCAAGTTCGTCGATGCGCTGGATATGGTGGCTTTATATGGTCAGGGGGCATCTGTGCTGAATACGCCTTATGAGAAGTTATATTATGCTATGACGCATACGGTCGGTAACGGTGGCGTGACGGAGGTCAGGATGAATCCCGCCCTTGTCGTGAACATGATATGCAATGACTGGCTTGGCAGGCTGGGGCTAATACTTGCTGTGCTGGGTATAGTGGCTGCCCCAATGAGTACGGGCGGAAGTGCGTTTCGTGCAGCAAGGCTGATATGTGCGGATTTTTCTCATTATGGCCAGAAGTCTGTTGTCCAGCGCCTGTTATTGGCGTTACCTCTGTTTGCCGTGGCGATTATCATGATAAGCGTGGGGTCGTTCAAGGTGCTGTGGCTATATGTAAGCTGGCTTAACCAGGTGCTTGCATCGTTTACCTTCCTGACGATTGCGCATTATCTGAAGCACAGGCCCGGTGCTTCATCGTGGACGTGGCTGATAAGTTTCCTGCCCGGTGTATTCATGTGCGCGGTGAGTGCATGCTTTATACTGATTGACAAGGGGAACGGCTTTGGAATGGATGCGGGGACTGGATATGCAATAGGTATGACATTTACGGCATTTGTTGCTGTTGCTTTTTTGATATATAATAGAAGAAGATGTTGACATTTACCATAGCTTTGGCGTGCCTGTTGGCAGGCTATTTTCTGTACGGAATGGTGGTGGAAAAGGCTTTCCGTCCGGACAGTGGGCGTCGCATGCCTTGTGACGTGAGGGAGGATGACGTGGATTACATGCCGTTGAGTGCATGGAGGGTGTATCTCATCCAGTTTCTGAATATTGCCGGAACGGGTCCTATCTTTGGCGCTATAATGGGTATCCTGTACGGACCTGCGGCTTATCTGTGGATTGTGCTGGGTTGTATTTTTGCCGGTGCGGTGCATGACTATATGTGCGGAATGATATGTGTCCGGCAGGGTGGGGCGTCGTTGCCTGAAATAGTTGGTGCCAATCTGGGACAGCCGATGCATTATGTTGTGGGTGTTACTTCTCTGATATTGCTGGTGCTGGTGGGGGCTGTGTTTGTTATAACACCTGCCTCGCTTCTGGATAATATGACTCCTGACCGTGGATTCCTGTGGGGACATGTGTTTTGGATAATTGTGATATTCCTTTATTATATACTGGCTACGCTTCTGCCTATAGACAAGCTTATCGGTAGGATTTATCCGTTGTTCGGGGCTGCCTTGCTGGTCATGGCGCTGGGGATTGGGTACTGCATTTTTGCCAAGGGAGGCTATTTGCCCGAACTGACGGATGATCCTTTCGTAAGTCATCATCCCAAGGGGTTGCCGATATTTCCAATGCTGTGCGTGACGATTGCATGTGGCGCTATAAGTGGTTTTCATGGAACGCAGTGTCCCTTGATGTCACGCTGTATGACGAATGAGAAGTATGGGCGTCCTATTTTCTACGGTGCAATGATAACCGAGGGTGTGGTGGCTCTGATATGGGCTGCTGCAGCCGTGAAGTTTGCTGACAGCCTTCCTGGCGAGGCTGGACAGACTGCATACGAGAAACTGGCTGCATTGGGTAATCCTGCTTTGGTGGTAAAAGAGATAAGCACGTCATGGCTGGGGGTAATAGGGGCAATATTGGCAGTCTTGGGCGTAGTGGCGGCTCCGATTACCAGCGGTGATACGGCATTCCGCAGTGCCAGGTTGATTTTGGCTGATTTCATAGGTATCAGCCAGAAGTCTTTTGAGAGGCGTCTGATGTTGTGCCTGCCTATGTTTGTCATCGCTGCGGCGTTGATGTTTATGGAGTTTGATGTGCTGTGGAGATACTTTGCATGGACAAACCAGACGATGGCAACGGTGATGCTATGGACTGCTACGGTATGGCTCAGGAATAACAGGGGGGCGTTGATGGCGTGCATGACGCTGGTGCCGGCCATGTTCATGACGGTTGTGTGTGTGAGTTATATTATCGTTGCTCCCGAGGGGTTGCGCATGTCGCTTGAGGCTGCCCTGGTTTCGGGTGTTTCGGTTGCGCTTGTATTGGGTGCATTGTATGTGCTCGTGGAATCAAGGAAGAAACATGATATAAAATAATTATTAACAAAAACTGAAAATGATTATGAAAAAGTTTGTTGTTACACTGCTTCTTGCAGTATTCACGCTGGGTGCAAGTGCTCAGTTTGAGAAGGGAACACATTATGGTGAGGCTAGTCTTTCCGGTCTGGGCTTTGGCTATGAGAAGAACCAGTTCAGCTTTGGATTTGGCGCGGGCTACGGCTATTTTGTTGCTGATAACTGGATGGTAGGCGGTCGTCTTGGCTATCGTCATCAGGGTGATGCCAATTTTGCTGCAATTCAGGCCTTGTTCCGTTACAGTTTCAAGAAAAACGGTCTGAATCTGGGTGGCGGTCTGCAGTATGAGCATGCAGGCGCAGGTCGTGATTATGTGCAGTTGTGTCCACAGGTGGGCTATACTTTCTATCTGAATCATTATATCAGTCTTGAACCTGCAATATATTGCGACCTGGGACTTAATGAGATTAAGTATGGTACTAACTTCGGACTGAAAATCGGTGTTGGACTATATTACAATAAAAAGAAGAAATAATAGTTAATTGTCATGAAAAAGTATGTATGTGATGTCTGCGGCTGGGAGTATGATCCGGCTGTGGGCGACCCTGAGAACGGAATTGAACCGGGTACAGCCTTTGAGGATCTCCCTGATGATTTCGTGTGCCCACTGTGTGGCGTAGGCAAGGACGAGTTCAGCGAGGCTTAGTATTTACAGTTTTGACTTTAGGAACCGGCCCGTGTAGCTATCTGCTATGCGGGCTATTTCCTTAGGTGTGCCTGCCCCTATCAGGTTACCGCCTTCCTCTCCGCCTTCGCGCCCCAAGTCAATTACCCAGTCGGCACACTTTATGACCTCCAGGTTATGTTCGATAATAATAATGGTGTGTCCGCGGTCTATAAGTGAGTCAAAACTGGCGAGAAGTTTCTTGATGTCGTGAAAATGCAGGCCGGTTGTGGGCTCGTCAAAGATAAACATTGTCGGGACGTGTTTCTCCATTCCTAAATAGTATGCGAGTTTGACGCGTTGGTTCTCGCCTCCGGAAAGAGTACTGCTGCTTTGGCCTAACTTGATATATCCCAGACCTACGTCCTGAAGTGGTTTCAGGAGACGTACGATTCTTTTCTCGCCGTGTTCCTGGAAGAATTCGATGGCCTGGTTTACTGTCATTTCCAGAATGTCGTACACATTCTTCTCATGGAAGCGTACTTCCAGGATATCCTGCTTAAAACGGCGTCCGTGGCATGATTCACACTCCATGACCAGGTCTGCCATGAATTGCATTTCTACGGTCACGGTACCTTCGCCCTTACATTCCTCGCATCTGCCTCCGTCTGTATTAAAACTGAAGTATGCTGCAGTGAAGCCCATTTGCTGGCTCAGTGCCTGTGCTGCAAATAGCTTGCGTATTTCATCCCATGCCTTGATGTATGTTACGGGATTTGACCTCGTGCTTTTACCGATAGGATTCTGGTCAACGAACTCTACTGCCTGAATTGCATCCAGATCACCTTGAATTGATGCAAATTCGCCCGGACGCTCGGCAACCTGATCCAATTCACGCTTCATGGCATTATATAGGATGTCGCGAACCAAACTGCTCTTTCCCGAACCGCTTACACCTGTTACGCAGGTCATTATGTTCAATGGGAACTGCACGTCAATGCCTTTAAGGTTGTTGGCGCGTGCTCCCTTGATTTCAATGAAACGGTTCCAGGGGCGGTATGACGATGGAACGTCTATGGTTTCTGTACCAGACAGGTATTTTATGGTATGGGAATTGAGCTTCTTGCGTCTGTTCAGTGATTTTATGTTTTCGACGGGTTCGTTGAATACAACTTCGCCACCGAGCCTACCTGCATCAGGGCCAATATCGATAATCCAGTCTGCGGCACGCATTATTTCCTCGTCATGTTCTACTACGATAACGGTATTTCCCAAGTCTCGCAGTTGTTTCAGGACGTGAATCAGACGCTCGGTATCACGGCTATGCAGACCGATGCTGGGTTCGTCCAGTATGTACATGCTGCCAACCAGTGCGCTGCCCAATGACGTTGCAAGGTTTATGCGTTGGCTTTCTCCGCCAGACAGACTGTTGCTTGGTCTGTTTAATGTCAGATAGGGCAGCCCTACATCCATCAGGAACCTGAGCCTGGACTTAATCTCGGTCAGCAGTCGCTTTGCAATTTCATTTTCATGTTCATCCAATTGCAGATTGCCGAACCATTCCTGCAGGTCGCTTATGGGCATCTGCACCAGATCCGTAATTGTCTTTCCACCAACGCGTACATACTCGGCTTCCTTGCGCAGTCTGCGCCCCATGCACGATGGGCAGGTGGTCTTGCCACGGTATCTGGCAAGCATAACACGGTTCTGAATCTTGTATTGTCCTGCCTTGAGCATGTCAAAGAATGCGTCAATACTGAGTAATCCCCATTCTTTTTCTTCGTTGCTCAATGTCCAGGAATCCGGTATCCTGATGCTTTTCGGATCTTTGGCTGCATGATCCATGCCTAATGGGCTTCCATGCCAGAGCCAGTCCTTTTCTTCGCGAGTAAGTTTGTAGTAAGGTTTATGTATGGGAAATCCACGTTCGCTGTTGAAACGGATAAACCAGCTTTTCCATTCTCCCATTTTTTCGCCACGCCAACACTGTACACATCCTTCGTACAGCGACAGGGCAGAGTTTGGAATGACCAGTTTTTCGTCAATGCCGATTATTTTTCCATAGCCTTCGCATTCGGGACATGCTCCTAATGGTGAATTGAAGGCGAACATCTGGTCGCTTGGCTTCTGGAAGACAATTCCATCGGATTCAAATCTGTTGGAGAATGTATGCAGGATTCCTGTAGGTAGGAATCGCAGCATCATTTCGCCGTTTCCTTCATAGAATGCAGTTTCTACAGAATCTGTCAGTCGTGTGATGGAGTCCTTGTCGCTTTTTACGCTTAAACGGTCAATAATCAGGTATATTTCATCGGTTTCGCCTGGTCCCGGCTTTGCAGACAGTGCCCCGTTGGCTATTGCATCTTCAATCAGCTGTGTTTCGCCATTGACTTCTATTCGTGCGAAACCTTGTTTCAGGTATTTGTTGAGGACCTCGTTCAAATCGCTGTCCTGGACATCTGCCCTGGTCATAACCATAAAGCGCGTACCTTCCATGTAACTTTGCACGCATTTGATGACGTCCTCCACGCCTTGGCACTTCACTTCATCGCCGCTGACAGGACTGTATGTGTGTCCTATGCGTGCATACAGGAGGCGCAGGTATTCGTAAATCTCGGTACTTGTGCCGACAGTACTGCGAGGGTTGCGTGTCGTTACCTTCTGCTCAATGGCAATTGCAGGCGGAATGCCTGTAATGATGTCACATTCGGGCTTGCCCATACGTCCTAGGAACTGACGGGCATAACTGGACAGGCTTTCGACATAGCGACGCTGTCCCTCGGCATATAGCGTGTCAAATGCCAGCGATGATTTGCCGGAACCTGAAACGCCTGTTATGACAATCAGTTTGTTGCGAGGAATCTCCAGGTTGATGTTCTTGAGATTGTTTACGCGTGAGCCTTTTATGTATATATTTTCATTCATCCTCATGAAAAGGCCTAAGAGGTATTACTTGAAGATTTCGTTTATGGTTTCGCGTGTGGAGATTGAAAATGTCAAATAAAGTTGAACATACTCACGTTCGTTACGTGGTCAATTACAACGGGCGCAACTACGAACA
>OMQX01000011.1 GCA_900313335.1 uncultured Prevotellaceae bacterium | reverse complement strand
AACGGAGAGATAGAGATTGGTGATGTAACAACGATACTGACGATTATGGCGGGAAACTAATGCATAATGCTTGTTGACTGTAAACCGTAAGTTGTAAACGATATACGCCTGTTGGTTAGTTTGCCGATAGGCGTATTTTGCTTTGAGAGAAAATAGGGGGCACGTGCCAAAACGTCGTTTGGCACTCCGAAAAAACACCTCATTCTCGCTTTACCTTTACATCACCTTCACATCACATATACATCACCTTTACTGTTGAGTATAGGTGATGCCTGTCTATAGGCAGTCTAAAGCCCATGTGAAGGCCCGCGGTGTCAACCGATTTTAGTCGTAACCTATTTCAGGATATCAGGAAGCGCTATTATCCCAATTCGAAATTTACTGCAAGGTTACACAAAATTTCGGATTATCAACGTCTTTACCATGAAGATTGATGTTTTTTAGAAAAATACAACCCTTCGCTTTTAGGCGTAGGAGCAGAGTGGTTGCTGCCTGGGAGCTGGCAAGAGGCTCCGTAGCTTAACCAGTCACAAATCACAAATCACAGTTTAAAAAATGACACCCCTTACATCGGAGTAATCCTTCTATTGTATATATAACTTATTGATTATTAATAATATAAATATATAATATATATAAGAATGAAGCATGTGGGATAGCATTAAAAAATAACTGTGATTCTGTGATTTGTGATTGCAAGTATATTAACAACATGCTTAACTCTCTATAAAGCAATCAATTAGGGCCTTCGTGAGATACTGCCTCAGCGTCGCTACAACTGGAAATCGTCTCAGTTTTATGTGATTTTCCCTTCTAAAAGGCTTTGAAAATCGTGTTGGGCCCCTTAGTTTTGATACTTTACTCCTCACTTAGTGCAAAAAGCTGCTTTGTAAAATTTCGTGCTCGGATACGAATCTGAAGTGTTTTATGTTGTATTATTGGGATTCAAATGAAAAACCTTAAGGTTTCCTGGCAAAAATTCTTAAGTAAAATGTTTATAAAATCTATAGGAAATGCTGATAGATTACTTAATAAAAACAACGCCTTACAAACGATGAAATAATGACGTAGGAACGTCATAACAACGGCGTTGTTTTTGAAGGGGTATTTAGCCCCAAAAAGCGATAAGCCGTTTCACGTAGGGCAACACGCCGTTTCTCGAGTAGCGAGAGGCCGTATCTCTGCGAGACCCACTACGAAGGCCCACGAAGCTGGGTCCATAGGCTTACAAACATATGTTGCTTTGGGTATGATTTCCAGTCCATTCTGAATCAGGAAGTCTACTTCTGCCTTATTACCTTGAAGTGTCCAGTAGTGGGGAGTCTTGAAACCCTGTGCAAGCAGCGAACCAAGCACGAAATTCTCTGCCATCGCGCCCTTAAACTCTTTCAGGATGTCTCCCTTGGTTAGAACTGCTTCTGGCGGCAGTTCGGCTATTGAGCGCAGCACAGCTTGGTCAAGCACATACACCTTGAAAGCTGTCAAGTCCTCGTAATCATGTGGTTGCAACAGCTAACTACTAATTGACCATGATGTTATTTCGGCATGCTTGTATAACACCAGGGATGCTACGATAGGAGCAATTCAGCGTTTGTACCCTGCTACTTTGGCAATGATTTTGGGGATGTCGGTATTGTCGATGCGGCCGTGGATATTTTGGGCGCCTGCACCGATGGCGAAGACGGGGACGTAGCCGTTGGTATGTGAGCCCGAGGTCCAGCCGATGCGTGCATTGGCGTTGAGGATGCTCTTGGCAAGGTAGCTGAGGTTGTTGAATTGTGAGTACAGGGTCTTCTGGCTCTTGTCACGTCCTGCGAGTATGTCTTCGTAGGCTTTGTACAGCTGTTCTTCCTGCTGCTGGCTGATCTTTACCTTGTCCCAGAAACCGAAGTTGGCTGTGAGGTCTTGCTTGATGATTTCCCAAGTGAGGCTGTCGCCGTATTGTTTGACTATGCGGCTGATGTGGTTGCTGTACTGTGGGGTGCTCATCTTCTGGTATTGCAGGAGGTCGAACTGTAGTGTGTAGTTCTTGTTGCCGAGGCCCATACCGCCTGTTTCGTGGTCGGCGGTCACGATTATGAGTGTCTCGTTGGGGTGTTTTCTGTAGAAATCGAGTGCAACGCGTACGGCATTGTCCATGTCTATGACTTCCTCATATACTGTGGATGCGTCGTTGTTGTGGCCTGCCCAGTCGATCTTGCCTCCCTCGACCATGAGGAAGAAGCGGTCAGGGTTCTTTTTACGTAGGAAATCTATGGCGGCTTTGGTAATCTGTACCAATGTCATATCGTCCTTTTGGCGGTCGATGGCATAGGGGAGGGCGGAACGGTCGTTCTTGGATGCTTCCTCGGTTTGCAGCATAAGTATGCGGTCTGCCTTGCGGGCTTTCTTCTGGTATTCCTTGTAGCCGCGTACTATGGTGTAGCCGGCATCCTGTGTCTGTTGGTACAGCGATGCTTCGCCGGGGCGTTCTGGCTTGAGAAAGTCGCTGCCGGCAAAGAAGTCGAACTGGCTGCTGCACATGTCTTGGCCTATCTCGTAATACATGTTGCGGTTCTTGCGATGGGCGTAGAAGGCTGCGGGTGTGGCGTGATCGACGCTGACGCTTGTGGTGATGCCTACCGCAGCTCCTGCTTCCCTGGCCCATACGGCGATGGAGCTTACGGGGGTAATGCTGTCGGGCAGCAGTCCTATGCAGCCGTTGTATGTCTTGTTGCCGTTGGCCAGTGCCGAGCCAGCTGCGGCGCTGTCGGTTATGCCGTGTGATGAGCTGAATGTGGTGGCGAAGGCTGTGTGGGGAAAGTCGGCGAAGCACAGGGGCTTGATGCCTATGCGTCCTTCCTTGGCTGCCAGATATGTCTCGGTGCCGTTGACCTGGTTCATGCCCATGCCGTCACCGATAAAGTAAAAGACGTATTTGGGGGTGTGTGCGGTGGCGTCCTGTGCGGTGATGTGTGTGGTAAGCGCAAGCAGGAGGATGAGGGTGAGTATGTGTTTTGTCATGATGGGTGAAAGGTTGTGCCCCCTTCCTTCTGTTCCCAGGAGGGAAGGGGGCTGTGTGTTTATTGGTTGGGAACCTGCGGCAGTTTGGCAAGTGCTTCCTGGATGACGGAATCTGATGGGATTACGTCGTTCATGGTCCCGTCGTTGTACTGTGCGTAGGCGTACAGGTCAAAGTAGCCTGTGCCTGAGAGGTTGAATACGATTACCTTTTCCTCGCCTGTCTCTTTGCACTTGAGTGCCTCGTCGATGGCTGCGCGTATGGCGTGCGATGACTCGGGGGCGGGCAGAATGCCTTCGGCCTTGGCAAAGATTTCGGCTGCCTCGAATACTTGTGTCTGCTCGTATGCGCGTGCCTCGAACAGGCCCTGGTGGTACAGCTCGGACAGGATGGGGCTCATGCCGTGGAAGCGCAGGCCTCCGGCGTGGTTGGCGCTGGGAATGAACTGCGAGCCGACGGTGTACATCTTGGCCAGCGGACATATCTTGCCTGTGTCGCAGAAGTCATAGGCATATACGCCGCGTGTAAATGAGGGGCAGGATGCGGGCTCGGCACCTATTATCTTGTAGTTGGCTTCGCCGCGCAGCATCTCACCGAAGAAGGGCGATGCAAAGCCTCCCAGGTTTGAGCCGCCTCCGGTACAACCTATCAGTATGTCGGGTTTGATGTTGTATTTGCGGAGTGCTGCCTGTGCTTCGAGTCCGATGATGGTCTGGTGTAGCAGGACCTGGTTCAGTACCGAGCCCAGTACGTAGCGGTAGCCTTCGCTCTTGACGGCAACCTCTACGGCTTCGGATATGGCGCAACCCAGCGAGCCGGTGGTCCCGGGGTGCTCGGCATTGATTTTCTTGCCTACCTCGGTCGTCATGCTGGGAGAGGGGATTATCTCGGCACCGTATGTGCGGATAACCTCGCGGCGGAAGGGTTTCTGCTCGTACGAGCACTTTACCATGAAGACCTTGCAGTCAATGCCGAAGAACTGTGTGGCCATAGACAGGGCGGTTCCCCACTGGCCTGCACCTGTTTCGGTGGTCACGCCCTTGAGCCCCTGTGCCTTGGCGTAGTATGCCTGTGCAACGGCGCTGTTGAGCTTGTGTGAGCCCGAGGTGTTGTTGCCTTCGAACTTGTAGAAAATCTTGGCCGGCGTACCCAGTGCCTTCTCGAGAAACTCGGCATGTACCAGCGGTGAGGGGCGGAACATACGGTAAAAGTCCTGTACCTCCTGTGGAATGTCGAACCATCGTGTGTCGTTATCGAGTTCCTGCTTGTTTAGTTCTTCGCAGAAAATGGGGTTCATCTCCTGAATGGTAAGGGGCTGACCGGTGCCTGGATTAAGCAGCGGTGCCGGCTTAACCTTCATGTCAGCACGGACGTTGTACCATCTTGTGGGTACCTCGTTTTCTTCAAGATAAATCTTGTAGGGAATCTTTGTTTCCATAATTGTTTTGTGTTGATTGGATATCTGATATATAGCTCAGAATTATTCCTGGATATTGGGGAGTTCGAGACCGTAGCCCTTCTTCTTGTCTACTGCCTTGAGGTAGGCGGATATGAGCAGGGATGCGATACCGAGGGCGGCAAGCATTACCAGTGCCCATGTGTAGTCGAGCTCGTGTGCTGCAGTGCCTTCGGGGTTGGTGTTGTTGAGCACCATGCCGATAAGGGCAGGGAACAGGCCGAGTCCGATGTTCTGGATCCAGAAGATGGCTGCGTATGCCGAACCGATGATTTTCTCGTCAACCAGTTTTGGTACGGAGGGCCACAGGGCTGCAGGTACCAGTGAGAAGGATGAGCCGAGAACAAGGATTGTAATGTATGCCACTACGACACCGCCGGCAGCGGAATTAGCCGATACGCCTGGCAGTACGAAGGCAAAGGTGAGGTGGCAGATAACCAGCAGGATGGAGCCGAGCATCAGCATTGAGGCGGCCTTTCCCTTGTGGTCGACATAGCTGCCCAGGATTGGGGTTATGGCAACTGCAAGCAGTGGGAAGACTGCAAATATGGTCTCGGCGGTTCCGCGCATATAACCCATATAGCAGTATATGACCAGTGCCACTACGGCAAGGCCCATCAGACAGCATTTTACCAGCTTGTTATTCTTGATGAAGTTGCTGGAGAATGAGCTGATGGCTACAACGAGCATCAGGATGTACTGTACCCATGTTACCAGGCTTCCGCCCCAGAATGTGTTGGGGTCGGCAGGTGTCAGGTCAAGGTTGCACTGCAGCATATTGACGGCATATTTCTGGAATGGGAAGATGGCTGAATAATAGAGCACGCAGAGGAGGGCAACGAGCCAGAATCCGAGGCTTGAGAAAATCTTGCCCAGGTCGCTGCTCTTGAATGGGTCGTCTATCTCCTCGGCTTCGCCTGTCTGGCTGTCGAGCTTCTTGTCCATGAAGAAATAGGTGATGAACATTACGAGGGCGATGCAGAGCAGTACGACACCGAACTTTACGGCATTGTCTACATGTACCTCGCCTCCCAGCTTGGCAAAGTAGGGGGAGAATATCATGCAGGTGGCAACACCCAGGCGTGCGAGGGCCATCTCGCTACCCATTGCAAGTGCTGTCTCGCGACCCTTGAACCACTTGACAATACCGCGGCTGACTGTAATACCAGCCATTTCCACACCGCATCCGAACAGCATGAAACCGCAGGCGGCAAGCTTGGCAGAGGCGGGCATTGCTGCATCGAAGGGGAGTATGGCTCCGATTACCGGCAGGTTGCCGTTCCAGTTGAGGTTGTCGGTGAACCACTGCTCAAGTCCCGTGCCTATGAAGGTATCGCTGATGGCATAGAACTTGATTACTGCGCCTACCAGCATAACGACTCCTGAGAGTACTGCCGTGAAGCGCACGCCCATCTTGTCGAGGATGATGCCGGCAAAGATGAGGAAGAAAACATATACATTGAGAAACACCTCGGCGCCCTGCATGCGGCCAAACGAGGCACTGTCCCATCCACGGGTATCCTGCATCAGGTCCTTGATAGGTGAGAGAATGTCCATGAATACATAGCTGCAGAACATGGCAAATGCCAGGAGCAGCAGGGCGGTCCACCGCATGCCGGCAGAGTCGCGAAGAGTTTTCTGAATTTGAGTCATAATTATTGTGCGTTATAACGTTATTATTTCAGCCAACGGTCCAGCCAGCGGAAGAATGTGCGCTGCCACAGTATGCCGTTCTGTGGTTTCAGGACCCAGTGGTTCTCGTCGGGGAACAGCAGCAGCTGTGCAGGGATGCCGTGCATGCGTGCTGCCGAGAATGCTGCCTGTCCCTGCGAGTGCAGGATGCGATAGTCCTTCTCGCCGTGGATGCACAGGATAGGTGTGTCCCAGCGGTCTACGTAACGGTGTGGCGAGTCCATGTATACATTGTGGCGTATCTTTGCCTGTGTGCCGACGGTTGCCGTGCCAGTGGCCCTGCCTGTTGCGGTGATGCCGAATTTCTCGGGTGCTCCGCCCAAGTCCCAGTTGGTGAACCACATTTCCTCGGTCTCGTAGTATTGCTGGTCGAAATTGAATATTCCGTCGTGTGCAATGAATGCCTTGAAGCGCTTGTCGTGGTTTCCTGCCAGCCAGTAAACGCTGTAGCCTCCGAAACTTGCACCTACGCATCCCAGATGATCCTTGTCTACATATGGCTCCTTGACAATATCGTCTATTGCGCTCAGGTAGTCCTGCATGCACTGGCCGGAGTAATCGCCGCTGATGGCTTCGTTCCACTCAAGTCCGAAACCTGGCAGACCGCGGCGGTTAGGTGCTATAATGATATATCCGTTGGCTGCCATTATCTGGAAATTCCAGCGGTATGACCAGAACTGTGAGACGGGGCTCTGGGGACCGCCCTCGCAGAAGAGCAGGGTAGGGTATTTCCTGTTGGGGTCGAAATGCGGGGGATATATTACCCAGCAGAGTTCCTTCTTGTTGTCGGTCGTTTCGACCCAACGCTCCTGTACGTCGCTTACTGCAAGTGTTGCATAGATGTCCTTGTTAAGGTCGGTAACCTGTGTTGTCTTCCTGTCCTTGAGCGAGATAAGATACAGGTCGTCAGGGTGCTTTATGCTGTGACGGTTTGTAAGTATCTGGTTCCTGCCGGGGACGAAATCGATGCTTCCGTAGTCGTAGTGTCCGTCGGCAATGGTGGTGATCCTGCACTTGAGGTCTACGCCGTAGATACTTTCACATCCGTGGTGTACGGCAGTGAAATACAGTTGCTTGCTGTTGGTGTTCCAGCAGAAATTGTCTACGCCCGAACTGGTGAAGTCGCGGCTGACAAAGGTTTTTTCCTTGCTGGTCATGTCCATGACGCAGAGGCGTGCAAAGTCGCTTTCGTATCCCTCACGTGCCATGCTTGTCCATGCTATCTTCGTGCCGTCTGGCGAGAACTGGGGATTTTGGTCATAGCCAGGCATGTTGCCGCCGTTGCCGCTTTTGCTCTCCATCTTGCACAGGTTCTGTGTCTGTCCTGTGGTGATGTCGTAGAGGTATATGTCGGTGTCGGTGCTGATGGCATAGTCCACGCCTGTCTTCTTGCGTGAGGTATATGCTATCTGTTTGCAGTCGGGGCTCCAGCAGAACTGTTCGGTACCTCCGAATGGCAGTACGGGGCATTCGTAGGGCTCGCCTTCCAGTATGTCCTTCATTTGCCCTATGCCGTTGTCAATGGAGAAAGCGGCGAGGAAAATGTGTGGAATGGTCTGCACGTACTGATCCCAGTGCTTGTAGTTAAGGTCGTTGATTACCAGTCCTGTTGCCTCGGGCAGATCCTGTTCCTTTGGCTGTATGCTGCTTGTGGCAGGTATCTGGCGTATGAGTATGATGCTCTTTGCGTCGGGAGATATCAGGAAACCCTCGATATCGCCTGTCTGGCTGTGCTGGCGGATGTCTGTGCCGTCGGTCTGCATGCTCCATACATTACCCTGCTGCATGTATGCTATGCGCTGTGTGCCTTGCTTGGCATTGCCGAAGAAGGCGGGGTCACTCTGGTTGGGTGCTTCCTGCTGTGTGAGCTGCTGTGTGCCTGTGCCGTCGGTGCCCATTACGGTAATGACGCTGCGGCTCTTGTTGGCCTTGACGTCGGGTGTACTAGTAGCGTATGCTATCAGGGTACCTTCGGCATTGATGCTGCGTGCTCCCAGACGGTGCATGCTCCACAGGATTTCGGGGGTCATCAGGTCCTGTGCCTGTGATGTCATGGCTACTGTTGCAATAGTTGCCATTGCTATGATTCGGTTTATTTTCATTTCTTCTTCTGCTGCTGTTCCATTTGTTCCTGTAGGGCTGCCAAGCGTGCTGCCATGCCGCTGGGTTTCTTGGCATCGTTCTTGTGTGCCTCGCGGTATGCCTCGAGCTTGGCAAGAAGCTTTGCGTCGTCAGTGGTCTTGCGCAGATACCACATAATCAGGATGCTGGTGAGCCCGCTGAGGAAGTAGTAGTAGCACAGGCCTGAGGAGTAGTTGTTGAACATGAAGAAGAACATCAGGGGCATGATGTACATCATGTACTGCATCATTTTCATCTGCGAGGCCTGTTCGCTGGACATCTGGTTCTGCTGCTGACGCATGCTTATCCATGTGTTGACTATGTTGGTGAGCGAGAATAGTATGCAGAAAATGCTCAGGTGGTCGCCTATGAGCCAGATGTCTGTGTCCCATTTGATCAGTTCATCGTAGCTACTGAGGTCTTTGGCCCATAGGAAGCTCTGTCCGCGCAGCTCGATGGCGTTGGGTACAAAGTTGAACAGCGCAATCCAGATGGGCGCCTGAATTAGCATTGGCAGACATCCGCCCATGGGGCTTACTCCGTATTCCTTGTACAGCTGCATCATCTCGGCCTGTTTCTTCATGGCATCCTCCTGCTTGGGATACTTGGCACTGAGTGCATCAACCTGCGGTTTCAGGACACGCATACGGGCTGAGGAGAGGAAACTCTTCTTGGTGGTGGGATAGACGAGTGCCTTGACGATAATTGTAAGCAGGAGCAGTACTATGCCCATGTTCAGACCGAAGCCTTTGAGGAAGTCAAACAGGGGCAGTATTATCCAGCGGTTAATCCAGCGGAACAGCGGCCAGCCCAAATCTACGAGTTCCTCGAGTTTGGCATTGTCCTTCAGTACGGTCCTGGAGTTGTGGGCCTTGAGCAGGTGGAAGTCGTTGGGCCCAAGGTACATCTGCATCCTGGTGGGCTGGTGGCCATTGACGTCGAAGGTGCTGCTGAGCTGTGCATGGTATTCCTTCAGGTCACCGCTGCCTTTCTGACAGGACTTGGATGCCAGTGTGGCTCCGCTGTTGAAACCGTCCTGTGATATGAGTACGCAGCTGAAGAACTGGTTCTTGAAGGCAACCCAGTCAATATTGTTCTCGGTAGTTTCCTCGTGCTCGCCTGATGCAGAGAGGTCCTCTATGCTACCGTCATTCTCCTTGTATGTGAGTGCGGTGTAGCGGTCTTCGAAATCGAAGCCCTTCTCCTGCTGCGCAGCTATGTCATACCAGTTGGTAGCGATACCTGAGTTTGGAAGCAGGACCTTGCCCATGTTATGGGCTTGGATGGTGATGTCTACGAGATAGCTGTTGTCGTTGAGGGCATAGCTGATGTCCAACCCGCATTTTTCATCACCCAGGCGCATCGTGACGGATTTGGGAGTCCTGTCAATTGCCTGGAATGTGAAATCACCGGTTTCCAGATTGTCCTGTTTGCCTGCAAAACTGAAGACGAGGCTGTTCTTGCCCTTGCGTATGAGCTGTACGGGGTTGCCTTCCTGGTTGTTGAAATTGGGTAGGCTTACGTTCTTGATGGTGCCGCCACGGGTAGTAAGTGTGAGGTCTATGAGCCCGTTGGACAACTGTACGTCCTGTGCCTGTGCATTGCGTGCCTCGAAGAACAGTGCGCTGCTGTCAGCTGCCTCCTGTGCCAGTTTCTCGGCCTTGGCCTTGGCTTGTGCCATTGCATTTTCCTGTGCCTTGGCATTGTTGATGCTGTCCTGGCGGGCTGCTTCGATATATGCTGCCCTCTCTTCTTCGCTGGGCTGACTGTACCAACTGAATCCGAATACTACTGCGGCTATCAGTACAAAGCCAATAATGGTGTTTTTGTCCATATTGATGTATTGTGTTTGTTTTCTGTTATTTTTTTTACCTTATTTATATAAACTAAAGCCGCGCAAAGGTACGAATAAGCACTTTAAAATCAAAATAAATACTGCGTAAATATTACAAATAACAATCAAAATTTATACCTTTGTGGGCGTAAATATAGCTATGTATGGTTAACAGGTTATTAATGGTCATCCTTTTTCTTGTTCCCTTGCTTGTACAGGGGCAGACTTCCCATGGGGTACGCGAGAAGAGGGAGAGTAAGACATATATCCGTTATTCGCAGGAGTTGCAGAAGCTTGTACAGCAGAGGGATTCTGCAATACAGAATCCTGGTGATATCAAACCGCTGAATGCCTATGCCTATCGTCTGTTTGTACCGACGACGTTATACAAATCGGCCATTATGCAGCATTTCATGCCCGATTCGGTGACGGTAAGGGATACTGTACTGACTATGGTCAGGGAGGCAAACGGAATGCTGGTTGGCATATATGCCGAACATCCCGGGATAGTGAAGCAGGCTGACAGCAGGATGAACAAGGCAGGTGCCATACGTCAGGATGTTGAGAAATCGCTGAAGTCGGATGTAAGCCTGGTGTCAAAGGTCAAGAAGGTGCACCTGACTCCCGACCTGAACGACGAGGTGATATTGGTTACGCGCAAACCTAATTTCTGGAAGTTCCACGGAAATGTCTCCCTGCAGTTTACGCAGAACTATGTTACAGACAACTGGTATCAGGGCGGTGAGAGCAATTATTCGGGACTTGCAATGGCTAACCTGAACCTTAATTACGACAACAAGCAGCGCATACAGTGGGAGAACAAGCTGGAGTTCCAGCTGGGTTTCCAGACAAACGAGTCGGACATATACCATAAGTTCAAGGCAACCAATAACCTTATCCGTCTGACCAGTAAGTTTGGTTACAAGGCCGTGAGTACTTTGTATTATACAGGACAGGTGATGACGTGGACGCAGATTGTACCGCAGTATGACAACAACAGCATGACTCTGCGAAGCGAGTTCCTGGGTCCTCTGTACCTGAACCTCTCGCTGGGTATCGACTACAAATGGAACATCAAGCGCTTCAGCGGCAATATCTATCTGGCTCCGGTGGCGTACAACCTGCGCTACATAAGCAACGGCGACTTGCGGGACAGGTATGGTATACCCGCAGACAGCCACTCCCTGCACGATGCTGGTAGCAGTATTCAGATAAACTGGAAGCTGGAAATCTGGAAGAATATCAACTGGCAGAGCCGTATGTATTTCTTTACGAACTACAGTTACGTCAACTACGAGTGGGAGAATACTGTCAACTTTACCATCAACCGCTACATGAGTACCAAGCTGTTCCTGTATCCGCGTATTGATACCAGTCGTGATTTCAGTAATGGTGTAGAGGGTCGCAGCAAGCACTTTATGTTCAAGGAGTGGCTGAGCCTGGGTTTGAATTATAATTTTTAATTCCTAATTCATAATAATTATGATTATAAGGAACGCCGAATATTTCATCTCCAGCGAGAAAGTGTCCCAGTGTCCTGACAAGGGCTTGCCCGAGTATGCTTTTATAGGTCGCAGTAATGTCGGCAAGAGCTCGCTCATCAATATGCTTACCGGTAACGGCAAGCTTGCCAAGACCAGTGCTACGCCTGGTAAGACAATGCTGATTAACCATTTTCTGATAAACGGTCGCAGTGATCGTGATATGGAGAAACGTATACAGCAGGGGTCGTGGTTCCTCGTTGATCTGCCAGGCTATGGATATGCCAAGCGCAGCAAGAAAGCTCAGGACAACCTGGAGCATATGATTTCATCCTATATCCTGGAGCGTATGGATATGACATTGCTGTTCGTCTTGGTTGATTCACGTCACGATCCGCAGAAGATAGACCTGGAGTTTATCCAATGGCTTGGTGAGAACGGTGTGCCATTTTCCATTGTGTTTACCAAGGCGGACAAGCTGTCGAAAGGCAAGTTGAGCGGCAATGTCCAGAAATACATCAACCGCCTGATGGATGATTGGGAGGAGATACCTCCGTATTTTATTACCAGTAGCGAAACACGTCAGGGTAGGGATGAGCTGCTGAATTATATTCAGGAAATCAACCAGAGCCTGCTTGAACAGGGTGATACAAAAGAATAATGGACCGCTTCACAGCGATCCATTATCATCCTTTAGGTATTAGTTTGTTTAAGGTAAAAAGATTGAATCTTTAAGGTTAACCGCTACAAAGATACTGCCTTTTCCTAAAAAAAGACAGATACTCGGATATGTTTGACAACATGTTTTCAGTAATTTTGGTGGTAAACCAGCATTTCTTGAGCCGGACGTGCCAGAATACGGCCCATCTTCAGCCCGCATGCCTCACAGCTTGATCGTATTTCGGTAGCAAAGGCATTTGCAATACCACCTACGAAATTGACTGGCAGGTCAGGTCTGTCGTACCTTGCCACGTTGCGTGTCAGGAAGCGGGTGAACTCGTCTTTCAGCATTTCGCACACATCAGGGTCGGTGCGGTGCTGACTGATGAATGACACAAGCGAAGCAAGGTAACGGTTGGGCTGCGGCTGGCGATATACCCGGTCGATAACGTCCGAAATACCTGTCTCGTATGCATCCTGGAACTGGTCCCACAGGTGTGTGAGCGAGCCTTTCAGCATCTCGCTTATCAGCCGCTTGCCAAGTACGGCTCCGCTGCCCTCATCACCCAGTATGAATCCCAATGGCGATATGTTGCTGATAATCTGGCCGTCACGGCACAGGCACGAGTTGCTGCCAGTTCCCAATATGCAAGCAATCCCTTCTTCCTTCTGGCATAGGGCACGTGCTGCACCCAGCAGGTCAGAGGCGACCTCTATATGACTTTCGGGAAACACCTCGGCAAGAGCCTCGCTGACACTGGACATGAATGGCTCGATGCATCCTGCTCCGTAGAAGAAGATGTCCGATACATCAGAACATAGCGAGGGCATCAACTCTGTACGCATGATGTTCAGGATGTGTTCCTTCCTGTCACGTACAGGGTTGATGCCCTGTGTCTCTATACTTTGTGTTTCAGTTATCCACTGTGTCTTCGTGGAGCCGCTGTCTGCTACAAGTATCATGAGCTAGGACAGCTTACTGTGCTGCAGACTCGGGTGCAGCTGTCTGGCCGTTTGTCTGAGCCTCACCGGGAGCAGCAGCAGGAGCAGCCTCCTGTGTTGCTGCAGGTGCAGCGACAGGAGCAGGTACTTCGACACCCTGCATTACGCTCTGATCGGCTGTGGATGAGGGCAGGAATGCTACGCTTATAACACTCAGGAATACCATGATGCCTGCCAGTGTCCATGTAGCCTTCTCAATAAAGTTTGTAGTTTTGTGTACGCCCAGTGACTGGTTTGCACTGGCATAATCAGCAGCCAGACCACCGCCCTTGCTCTCCTGAATCAGGACGATCAGGCACATCAGTACGCTTGCCAGAATAATCAGAATTACAGTTGTTGTGTACATAGTTATTTTTCAGTTTTTATGTGTTTCTTATTGTTTTGTCAGGCTTGCTCGTTCTCGATTAATTTCTCGAGGAAGCGCATTTGGTCTGCAAAGTAACGATTTTTTTCCGGATATTTCAAGGAAATACGCCTTATAATTTCGATTGCCTTGTCAAATTTGTGCTGTTTGATGTAAATTCGTGCCATCGCTTCGGTCAAAATAGCCGTCCCAGTATCAGTTTTGCTGTCGGCATAGTCCTTCTTGCGGTTCTTTGGCTCGTCATCCTCGTCCTCGTCTACATCTCCCAGCGTAAAACGTCCGTCGTTGTCGTTAAGGAACTGGTCGATATAATCACCTCCAGCCATTGCCGATACAGGAGCAGTATCCTGACTTTCCATTCGTGTCAGGTATGACATATAGTCCACCGTGGCATCGACATAGCTGGCACCTTGTGTAGTCGTCTCCTCGGGCAATGTGTCCAGGAAGTTGTCAATCAGGTTGTTGGTGCGGTCACCACCGTAGTCCTCTTCGGCACGTGATGTGCGTAATATAGGGCTGTCAGGCATGGAGCCTGGAGCCTGAAACATCTCGAACAGGGTAGAGCGGGAAGGGACGTATACTGCAGACTTGCGCAGCTCCTCGTTAAAACGGGAATCGTGCATCTGGTAAAGTGTACGCAGGAGCATTATCCGTGCAGCATGGTAATAGGGGTACTTGTCCACCACGCCTTGCAGGAAATCCAATGCCTGCGAATCCAGTGTCTCGGGTTGTCTTATGTAGTCAATGACCTGTTTGCCCATTATTTTCTCATCTATAAGCAGTTAACTACCAGTTTGCAACGGTTTTGTTGAATATCTGGTCGGTAATGTCCTTGCACATCTCGTTTACCAGTTCCTCCTGGACGGTCACCAGCTGTTGCTTGGCATCATATGTCGATGTAGCGCTGAATTTCTGCTCAAAGTCCTCGGCATGGTTGCTGTTGTTCGTAAAACGTACGTTCACCGTCATGCGCAGCTGGACCTGACTGCTGTATCCGTCGTTGGATATGCCCTTGTTGAACTGGTCGAATGCCGTTATCTCGCCTTCAAGCACCAGGTCACCGTTCTTCTTCACCTGACGCAGTCGTGTCTGACTGGCGAAGAGATCCGTCAGCCTGTTCTGGAATATACCCTGCATAGGAGCCCATACGTAGATGCTTCGAATAGGGAAAGCGCCTATCTGTATGGTCTTTACCTTGGTATAGTCAATGCTGGCGCCGTTGAATCTGTAACCAACGGAGCAGGCAGTAATGCATGTCAGCACAATTGCCGATACGCATACTATCGATAGACAGCAGACCAGTTTACTCTTCAATCCCATAGTCGTTAATCTTACGATACAGAGTCCTTTCGCTTATGCCCAGAAGCTGTGCAGCCACCTTGCGGCGGTTGTGACTCTGCTGCAGAGCCTTTATAATCATTTTCTTCTCCATTTCCTCGATGTTCAGCGACTCCTCGTCGGTAACCTCCTCGATATCGTCATAATCGGGTAGGGGAACTGTTGGCGACTGCGTGCTGATTGTATCTGATGCAGCGTAATGAGGCACGTAACTCTGATCTTCCAACTGCAGTGTGTGTTTGGCTTTGGGCTTGTCTTCCGCTGTTCCGAAAGCGGCATTCTTCAGCTGCTCTACCTCACTGCGCAATTGCATTACGGCATTCAGCAGGAACTTGATCTGGTTTTCCCAGTCATGACGGCCGCCTTCACTGTCCGCCTTTCCTATTCGTGCCATTGCAAAACTCTCACCTCCACCCACTGTAATGCCATACCGTTCCAGTGTCCGGGGGGTAATGTGCACGCTGCCGCGTTCCAGTATGCTTATCTGCTCCACAATGTTACGCAACTGACGCACGTTGCCTGGCCACTTGTATTGCATTACAACCTTTTCGGCATCTTCGGTCAGCCTGATAGGCTCGGGGATACGGTAGCGATGCGCAGTTTCCATTGCAAACATCTTGAACAGCAGTATGCTGTCTATGCCGCGGTCACGCAGCGGAGGCATCTGTATGTTTATGGTACACAGACGATAATACAAGTCCTCGCGGAAACGTCCATCGCGTATTGCGGCAGGCAGGTCTACGTTCGTAGCAGCCACTATGCGCACATTGGTCTTGCGCGGTGTGTCGCTGCCCACACGGATATACTCGCCTGTTTCCAGTACACGCAGCAAACGTGCCTGGGTAGTGATCGGCAGTTCGCCTATTTCATCCAGAAACAGAGTACCACCATCTGCAGCACCAAAATATCCCTCACGCTCATCAATGGCTCCTGTATACGATCCCTTCTCGTGCCCAAACAGCTCGCTGTCTATCGTACCTTCGGGAATACTGCCGCAGTTTATTGCAATATAGCGTCCTGTGCGGCGAAGGCTGGCGTCATGGATAATCCTCGGAATAATTTCCTTACCCACACCACTCTCGCCCTGAATCAGCACGCTCAGGTCAGTGGAAGCTACCTGCAGCGCCGTATCCAGCGCCGTATCCAGCTTCTCGTCACGTCCCACAATGCGGTAGCGCTGTTTAATTTCCTGTATTGCCGTGGTATCCATAGTTACTTAGTATCAGTCCGCAAAATTATGCTTTTTTTTTCAATTGACCAAAAAAATCACATCTCTTCCCGGTCCACAGGTCGCAATTCATGAACAATGGCACGGAACAGATCAATGTCAGTAGGATGGGTCAGCTTAAAGTTCAGGCTTGACCCCTGAGCAGCATACAAAGGCGTATGTCCCAGGCGGCACGCCAGTATAAACAGGCTCTGGGCATCATCCACGCCCTGCTCAATAGCTTCCCTGCGCATGGATTCCAGTTCTTTCAGGCGGAAAGTCTGCGGTGTCTGGGCTTTCAGGACAGATTCGCGCAGCAAGTAGTCATTCGAGGTACGTACATAATCCGCCACGCAGTCTTTCTCTTTCTGCTCCATTACCATGAAGCTCTCCTGCGACTCAATAGCCGTTATTGCATTCCCCCGGCTCAGACACACAGCAATGTTGCTGCTGATAGTCTCCTCAGGAAGCAACGGGCGTACGGCATCATGGACCAGGACAACAGTATCCTCACCTTCAAGTTCCGATATATGCGCAATTCCGTTCATCAGCGAGTCCATACTCGTGGCACCGGCTGATGCCGTACTGCAAAACTTGTCAATTCCTGCTGCCATAGCCTGCTCTTTTACGATCTCCTGCCACTTGGGCGCAGCAACTACATAAACCGCGTCAACCAGCTTGTGGCGCTGAAAAGCCAGCATCGTATACTGCAGTACACTCAAGCCATTCACCTCGGTAAACTGCTTGGGTACACTCAGGTGCATCCTGTTACCGACACCTCCTGCCAATATCAATGCAATACAGCGAGTCATCTCAGATTCCCGTTTTTGGTGTAGTTTGACGTGATATATCTGCACAAGGCGTTATGCCTTCCTATCATATAATACCTTATGGCCTCCAGCACGGTCGACTCGAAGATGAAATAAATCCACGGATGTCCCAGTGCCGTAGTTAGGAACAATACACCCACACGTGTATCGAAGGTCAG
The DNA here is from genome assembly GCA_900313335.1 of uncultured Prevotellaceae bacterium. Taxonomy (GTDB): domain Bacteria; phylum Bacteroidota; class Bacteroidia; order Bacteroidales; family Bacteroidaceae; genus Physcousia. The sequence continues at coordinate 579 of OMQX01000011.1, read as the reverse complement.
AATATTGGTAAGCGGCATTAGCGGACGGCTATGTCTGCAGAATTCCTCACGAAGCTGGGTAGGGGCACCGTCAGGATAGCAATCTTCCAGGCTATGCTTCATCTGCAATACAGCAGGTGCCTGTGCCTCCTGGCTTCCGGTATACCTGATATAGAAGAACAGGTACAGTTTGTGGAACCAGTCGCCCGAACACCATTCCATGCTGCGGTACTGTTCGCGCAATACTGTCGTCTCATCCAGTTCGGCACGGTTGCGACCCAGTTCAAAATACATATGTACGTTGCGGTAATAATCACCTATTGCACACTGTCGCCCATGGCAGCGCAAGCCGCTCCAGGCACCTACCAGCCATATTCCCCATCCCCACTTTACATCCGTAAATGGAATCGCCTCCTGCTGCAATCGCAGACAGATGAACAGGTATATGAAGAAGAACCATACATCACCGGCAAAACCGTCCAGTATGCGGCCAATCAGCGTACGCTTTCCCGTCATACGCGCCAGTTGTCCGTCAGCACAGTCGTACCAGTTGGCCCATACAAGCAGGAACATGCCTATCAGGTTGGTACGTATATCCGT
>OMQX01000023.1 GCA_900313335.1 uncultured Prevotellaceae bacterium | reverse complement strand
AGGTCGTCACGGTGTACCCCGTGCAGCGAATAACCTACAGCCCAGTCCTTGTTACGGTCGCGCTGAATGACATCCAGCAGCGGACCACGTTGGCAATGGCTTGTGTACGAGATACTTACCTTCTCGTGGTCGCAGGCAATCATCTCGTAGAATTCCTGGAATATAGGTATGAAGCTGTTGATGTAGTTCTCGCGTTCACGGTAAATTATCTCACCCTCACGTGCCATGTGCTCCTCCCATACGCTCAGTATCTCGTCATCACATGGAGGATCCGTCTTCAGAAGGGCATTGCGCTGTGCCAGAGCCTTGTTATAGCGCACCAGGGCATCCAGGTACGGCAGGTTCATCTGCGATATAACCACATCCATGAAACGCCTTCTCTCCTCGCTTCCCCCATCCACCAGCATGTTGTCCGAAGGACTTACCATGACAATGGGAATCAGTCCGATATGTTCCGTCAGTCGCTTGTAGGGCTTACCCTGGCGTCGCAGTATCTTCTTCTGCCCGCGTCGCAAGGCGCAGTGTATACTCTCGTTCACACCGTCCTCGCGAGTGTACTCGCCCTTCAGCATAAAGGCATCCTCGTCGTGACGGATGCACAGGCTGTCCTGTCCGCTGCTCAGACTCTTCGTCAGGGACAGGAAGCGTATGGCGTCCAGCAAGTTGGTCTTACCCTCGCCGTTATGTCCTATGATACAGTTCAGTCCAGGCGAAAAATCCAGTTCCGCCTCAGCAATATTCTTGTAGTTCAGTATGGACAGGTGATTCAGTATCATAACCAGCTACAAAATTAAGCAAAAAGGGCTGCATGTCCAAAATATTGATGCGATTTTTTGATTTTTACGGAAAAAAGAGTAACTTTGCACGCTGAATAATTTATGATAAAAACAAAAAACTATATAGAATGGCAAAAAAACATCAAACCGCTCCTGTCAATGAATTTGACAAGACACTTGCTGCCGGTGGCAGTTTCGTAGAGAAGAACAAGAAGGCTATCATGTATTGTACCTGCACAGTCCTGGTTGTTATCATAGCAGTCGTATTGGCAGTACAGTACTACATCAAGCCCCGTAACCTGGAGGCAGCAGAGAGCATGGCAGTTGCTGAGCAGCTGTTCCGTACAGGTGATTATGAGAAGGCACTGAACGGTCAGGGTCAGAATGCAGGTTTCCTGCAGATCATGGACGAGTTCGCATGCACACCAAGTGCAAATCTCGCCCGTCTCTATGCAGGACTAAGCTATGCACACCTCGGCAAGTATCAGGAAGCCGTAGAGTATCTCGAGGATTACAGTGACTGCGGCGACGAGATGATCAGCAATGCAGCAATGGGAGCCCTGGGCAACTGCTATGCAGAGCTGGGCCAGACCGACAAGGCTGCTGCAACACTTGTAAAAGCTGCCGAGAGAGCAGACAACAACACCCTGTCCCCAATCTACTACATCCAGGCAGGTCAGCTCTTCGAGTCCCTGAAGCAGAACGACAAGGCAAGGGAGTGCTACGAGAAGGTAAAGAAGAACTATCCCGGCAGCCCACAGGCACAGGAGATAGAGAAGTTCATCGAGCATCTGAATTAATCCCCATTCCGTATCATGGCCAGTGCATTGCACAACCTCAGCAGTTATGACCCCTCCACTGTTCCCGACGGTTCACAGTGGAAGATTGGCATCGTCGTCAGCGAGTGGAACGAGGATGTTACCGGAGCACTGCTCCAGGGAGCATACGACACACTCCTGAAACACGGAGTCAAGGCCCAGAACATCACGGTCAAGACCGTTCCGGGCAGCTTCGAGCTCGTTTACGGTTCTGCCTGGATGACCCAGCAGACCGACGTGGATGCCGTAATCGCGATAGGATGTGTCATACGAGGCGATACACCGCACTTTGACTATATCTGTCAGGGAACGACACAAGGTCTAGCAGAACTCAACCGCAAGGCTGTCGTACCTGTAATCTACGGTCTCCTGACATGCAATACCCTGCAGCAGGCCCTTGACCGTTGCGGCGGAGCCCTTGGCAACAAGGGAGACGAATGTGCCGTCACCGCCCTCAAGATGATACAGTACAGCCAGAATTCCTGAAGGGGCACCAGCTTCCTTACCTTATGACAACAAGTGACGCGCAGTCACATACGCGTGATGTGGTCCTGTATTGGGCTCACACCAGCGATGTGCACAGTTCCATATTCTCGTACGACTACCTGAAAAACCGCACAACACTGGGCGGTCTGCCTGCCGTATACAGCTATGTGAACAATCTGCGCAAGACACATCCCGGCCGCGTCATACTCTCGGACGGCGGTGATGTGCTGCAAGGTCAGCCCGTAGCATACTACTACAATTTCATCAATACCGATGCCCCTCACGTCATTGCAACCGCAATGAACGAGATGGACTATGACTGCGGCACTATAGGCAATCACGACATCGAGACGGGCCACGACGTATACGACCGCTGGATAAGGGAATGCAACTACCCGATTCTGGGAGCAAACATCATCGACGAGCGTACAGGCGAGACATACCTCCCCCCATACATAATGATAGAGCGCGAGGGGATACGCATTGCCGTCCTGGGCATGATCACCCCCGGCATTCCCCATTGGCTCCCCAGGATACTGTGGTCCAACCTGCAGTTCCAGGATATGCTTACCTGCGCGAAGAAATGGGTCCCCTATATACAGGAGAAGGAAAAACCGGACCTGCTTGTAGGACTTTTTCACAGCGGCTACAATGGAGGAATGATATTCCCCGATTACCGCGAGAATGCAACCGAGCAAATAGCGCGCGAGGTTCCCGGATTCGACCTGATATGCTTTGGCCACGACCACAATCCCAGGATTTCGCGCATTATAAACTCCAACGGAGACAGCGTAGTATGCATGGGAACGCAGGACGCAGGTTCCAAGATAGCACAGGCACGCATTCGTCTCAAGATAAATGACGGTAAGGTTATTGCCAAGAACATCTGGGCAGAGACAATACCAATGATTGAAAGCCAGAGCCCCGATGCAATGGCATTCGAGGCCATGCTCACCGAGGAACGCCAGGAATTTGCACGATGGGTAAAACTGCCTATCGGTACCATCAGCGAGGATATCCTGGAACGCGAGGCATTCTTCGGCCCCTCTACCTTCATGAGCCTCATTCACGAAATGCAGCTCGATCTGGCAGGTGCCGACATCAGTTTTGCAGCACCAGTCAGCTTCGACAGCCATCTGAAAAAGGGAAAGCTTACCGTGCGCGATATGTTCTCGCTGTACAAATACGAGAATTTCCTGTATACAATGCGCCTTACAGGTCAGGAAATCAAGGACTATCTGGAAATGGACTACGCCCAGTGGACTAACCAGATGACCAGTCCTGACGACCATATCCTGCTCTTTGACCTTGAAAATCGCAATCCGCGCAGACACGGGCTCAAGAACCTGTCCTACAATATGGACTCGGCAGCAGGAATAATATACGAGGTGGACGTAACAAAGCCCGAGGGCGAGAAGATAAACATCCTGCGAATGGCAAACGGACGTCCCTTCTATCTTGACGAGGAATACACCGTTGCCGTCAATTCATACCGCGGTAATGGCGGTGGCGAACTGCTTACCAAGGGAGCAGGTATTCCGCATGAGGAACTCGAAAGCCGCATTGTCAAGGAAACGGACAAGGACCTCCGCTATTTCCTCATGCTCAGTATCATCAACAACGGTGATGTCAACGTATACAGGATCAACAACTGGCGCTTCGTCCCAGAGTCATGGGCAATACCCGCCCTGGAACGAGACCGGCAGCTGTTGTTTCCCGACTAATCAGCACCTCCGCCTAAAGCCTGATACAGCTCAACCGTAGCGCTTATAGACTCCATGCGGTTTGCTATCTGCTCCATTCTTGCAGACAGCAGGTTGTTATGTGCCGTGATAACGTTCAGATAGTTGGCACTGCTGTTTGCATACAGCTTCCTGTTGGCATCGTATGATGTTTCCAGAGCCTTCACCTGTTTGTCTATCAGTTCCTTCATCTCCTCGGCCGAACGCACCTTCACCATTGCAGTATTCACCTCGTTGCCGGCATTTATCATGCAGCTTACGAAGTTGTTCTTCGCAATGTTGAATTCCTCCTTGCTTATACGCAACCTGGCACGCAGCTGACCATTTGCAAATATAGGCTGAGCCAGCGCAGCAACAGCCTGGCCAATCATGATGCCTGGATTTACAATACCTGCACCTGAATTGTTGGTAAACTCACCAGTAGCAGTCAAAGTCAGGCTTGGGAAGAAGGCAGAACGTGCCTGGTTCACATCATAGAAAGCCTTTGCCAGCTTCATCTCGTCCATGTTCACATCCGGACGCCTGCGCAATACATTTATGGGCAGACCCGTTGCAATCACCTTGGGAGCATGGAACGTATCAAGCGCAGTACGCGTGATCTTCTGCGGACGCTCGCTCATCAATGTCGTCAGTCCGTTCTCCAGTATCTTCACATGATCCTTGAGCGTAACCAGGCTCTGGCAGATGTTCCAGTACGTAGCCTCGATGCTGGACACAACGGCAATGTTGGACTGTCCGGCATCCATCAGCAGCTTCTCCATGCGCAGATACTCAGCCCAGTTGTCACGCGTCTGCGTCATCAGGACAATCTGCTCGTCCAGCTGAGCCAGGGTGTAATACATCGTAGCAGTATTTGCAACCAGCTGGGCCTGAATGGCCTGCTTTGCATACTGCATCTGCTGCTTGCTTATCTCCGCACCCTTCTTCGCGTTGCGCAGAGCCAGGAAATTGACGTTCTGCCAACCCAGCGTCATAGCAATACCGTAAGACAGCGTATTGTTGTACGTATAACGGTTGTACGGGTCCCAGGGGCGAGTGCTTGCACCGTTCAGGTTCAGCGAGACAGAAGGAGCAAAAGCCAGCTTTGCAGCCTTCAGCGCATGCTCGACCTCCTGCAACTGGAAATCAGCATTCATAATGTCCGTGTTCTGTGCCAGGACACGCTCTATCAGAGCCTGCAGCACAGGATCGGTAAACAGCTCGCGCCATTTCAGGCCACCCAGGCCCGTAGCATCACCGCCAAAGGCCTCGGCCGTCAGGTCGTCACCGAATATGCTGTCCGTATTCAGGTCCTGCTCCGTTACGACATTCTCCTTCTTGTAAGTACTCAGGACACCCTTACCAGTCTTACAGCCGGTCATTACGACCGCTGCCAGACATAAAATCAATATCTTCTTCATATCATTCATCACTTTACCTGCCACTAATTACTTGTTGGCAAACTCCTCACGTTCCTTACGTATGCGCTCACGTTCCAGCTGAACCTGCTGGTCAGCCTCCTCAATCATTACAGGACGAATCTTCTCCTGAACCCACTCGAGGAAGATGAAGAACACAGGCACAGTCAGCAGGATGGCAGCAGTACCCACCAGCATACCGCCAATAACGGCAATACCTATGGTACGAGTACCGTTCGCACCAGCACCCACCGTGAATATCAGCGGAATCATACCGAAGATCATCGTCAGCACAGTCATCAGGATAGGACGCAGACGGGCCTCTGCTGCAGCATAGCCAGCCTCTACGATACCCATGCCCTTGCGACGGCGCTCCAGCGCAAATTCCGTAATCAGGATAGCCGTTTTCGCCAGCAGACCGATCAGCATGATAACAGCCGTCTGCAAGTAAATGTTATTCTCAATCTTACCCATGAAGATTATCGGACCCAGGCTGCCTGAGGTATAACCGGCATTCCACAGCCATGCAAAGCCGTATGCACCCATCAGACCAGCAGGAACACTCAGTATTACAGCCCATGGAATCAGGAAGCTCTCATACAGCATGCTCAGGATCAGGAATATCAGGATACAGCACACAGCATATATCATATACGTAGCCATGCTGCCCATCTGCTCATGCTCCTCACGGCTCATGCCGCCATACTCGTAGGCATATCCGGTCGGGAATATCTTCTCGAACTCCTCATGCACCCTTGCCATAACATCCGTGCTCGAATAGCCGGCATTCGGAGTCAGGTTACATGAAATACTGCTGAACAGGTTAAAGCGCGTGTCAACCTCGGGCCCCAGTATGGGAGTCAGCTTCACAAACTGGCTCAGCGGAGCCATCTTGCCCTGACTCTGAACATACATGTTGTTCAAGGCATCGCGACTCAGACGATCCTTCTCGCCAGCCTCCAGCATCACACGGTAAATCTTACCGAACTGGTTCATGTTGCTCACGTACGAACCACCGCAGTAACTGCCCAGCTCGCTCAGCACAACCGATGGACTTACCCCAGCGCGCTTGCACTGTGCTGCATCCACCTCGACCTGGAACTGAGGGAAGTTGCGCGAATACGTCGTCATAGCGCGAGCCACCTCGGGATATTCGTTCAGTGCAGCCATCAACTTGTTTGTATATTCAAGGAACAAAGCCTTGTCACCACCAGTTTTGTCCTGCAGGTTCAATTCTATAGAACCCATACCGTAGCCAGGAATCATACCAGCCTCGAACACAAAGCACTGAGCCTCGGGAATCTCCTTCATCAATCTCGCGTTAAGCTTAGCGTTAGCCACCATCGTAGCACCCGACATAAAGTTGTCCACAGGATGCAGGATACCGAAATTACGCTCCCTCCAATGCTTCAGACGGATGATACTCATACCGTACGATGTACCCTGACCACCCATGAAACTGTAACCAGTCACACGGATAAAGTCACTCACCTCGTTCGTCTCCATCAGTATCTTCTCGACCTTGTCCATAGCCTTGTTCGTAGTACCCAGGTTGCTACCGGGCGATGTATTCATCACCATCATCAGGAAGCCCTGGTCCTCCTGAGGCACCAGACCCACTGACAGGTTGCTTGCAAAGAACATTATACCAGCAAACGCTACAGCCACACTCAGCGGAGCAATCCAGCGGTTCTTGGCACGAACCAGACGGTGCAGGACACCCTTGTACTTGGCCAGCAGGGCAAAGTAGCTTGCCTCGTAGGCACGACGCGTCACACTGTTTATCCTGCCCAGGACACCCTTGCGGCGCTCACCGCTCGCAGGCTTCATCATCATTGCGCACAATGCCGGACACAATGTCAAAGCACAAATGCACGAAAGACCTACTGAAGTAGCCAGCGTCACACCGAACTGTGTATAGTAGATACCGCTCGTACCAGGCATGAAGCTTACAGGGATGAATACCGCCATGAATACGAAGGTACAAGAGATAACCGCCATTGTCACGTCACTCATGGCATCTTTCGTAGCCTGGTATGGCGAGGTATAGCCCGCATCGAACTTTGCCTGCACCGCCTCAACCACCACGATTGCGTCATCCACAACCGTACCGATAGCAAGCACCAGGGCAAACAGCGTCAGCAAGTTGATACTGAATCCCGCAATCGCCAGACAGGCAAACGTACCCTCGAGCGAAACGATGATAGATACAGCCGGAATAAATGTGGCCTTGAAATCCTGCAGGAAGAAATACACCACCAATATCACCAGGATAATCGCGATAACCAGCGTCTCCTCGACATTGGCCATAGAAGCCAGCAGGAAGTCGTTCGAGCTCGACAACTTGCGGAATTCCAGTCCAGCAGGCAAGGTCTCGCTCAACTCCTCCAGCTTGTTGCGCAAGGCATCATTCGTTTCCTTCGCGTTGGCACCTGCAATCTGGAAGCACAGGAAGCCCACCGACGGATAGCCGTCACAGCCGCCGCGGAACGAGTAGCTCGCCATACCCAGCTCAACATCGGCCACATCCCTCAGATACAGTATGCTGCCATCGTCCTTCGCCATCAGTACAATATTCTTGAACTGCTCGACATCAGTCAGACGACCCGTATATTTCAGCGTGTACTGGAACACATTGTCAATATCCTTGCCGCGGCTGTCAGCAGGCTTCTCGCCCAGGGCACCCGTAGGACACTCCAGGTTCTGCTCAGCCAGCGCATTCGAAATCATCGATGGCGTCACCCCGTGCTGGGCCATGGCGTCGGGCTTCATCCATATACGCAGCGAATATGTACCGCCAAACGCTGTGATGTCACCCACACCCTTTACACGCTTCAACTGAGGCAGGATGTTGATGTCCAGATAGTTAGACAGGAAATCCTCGTCATACTGCCCGTTCGTGCACACCAGTGCATTCGTCTGTAGGAAGGCATTCTGGCGCTTCTGCGTCGTAACACCTATGCGCGTCACCTCCTGCGGCATCAGACCCAGCGCCTTGCTCACACGGTTCTGCACATTCACTGCCGCCATGTCCGGATTCGTGCCCTGCTTGAAATACACCTGTATCGTGGCACTGCCCGAGTTGGTGGCAGTCGACGTCATGTACGTCATGTTCTCGACACCGTTTATACTCTCCTCCAGAGGCACGATTACCGCCTTCATCACGGCATCCGCATTCGCACCCGTATACGTCGTGCTCACCACAATCGTAGGCGGTGCAATGTCGGGGTACTGCTCAATAGGCAGCGTAGCCAGGCTTATTGCACCCAGCAGCAGAATCATAATGGCAATCGACATTGCCATTACAGGCCTCTTGATAAATATATTATCCTTCATCTTTCAATTTCCTCCCAGATTACTTTACCTTCTGACCCTCGCGTACCATACCGGCACCCTCGGCAACAATCTCAGTTCCGGCTTCCACACCGTCGGTAATGATAAACTCCTTGCCCGAGCTCAGCGGATCCACGCCCACTATGATACCCTTGGCATTGCCGTCCCCGTCAACCGTGTACAGACGGAACCTGTCCTGCATCTGCACCGTAGCGGATGCAGGAACCACCAGTGCATTCTTGTAAGTCACAGGAATCACCACGTTACCCGTCGAACCCGAATGCAGCAGACCCTCGGGATTCTCAAATACAGCCCTCAGCTGCACACTGCCCGTGTTGCGGTCAATCACGCCGCTCACGGTCTCTATCTTGCCCAGATGGTCATACTCGCTGCCGTCCACCAGCTGCAGGCGTACTGCAGGCATAGCCTCTATGGCCTTCTCTGGCGAACCGCTGTTACGCGTCATCTTCAGGAACTCAGCCTCGCTCATGCTGAAATAAACCCACATGCTGCTGTTGTCGCTTATCGTTGTCAGAGGCTGGGGAATAGAGCTTCCCACCAGCGAACCCTGGCGATAGGGCAGGACACCCACAACACCGTCCGCAGGACTCTCGACCCTTGTGTGCTCCACATCCTCGGCAGCATCCATCACATGAGCCTCGGCCTGAGCCACCTGAGCCTTCGCATTCATCAGCGCATTGTACGCAGTCTTCAGGTCAAAGTCACTTATCACGTTCTGCTCACGCAAGGTCTTCTTGCTCTCGTAGTTCAGCGCCGCAGTAGCCTCGGCAGCCTTTGCAGCCTTCAGCGTAGCCTCGGCATTGTTCAATGCAGCCTGAAATGGAACAGGATTGATCATGAACAACGTCTGGCCGCGACGTACGTGCTGACCCTCCGTTACGCATATCTTCAGCAGCGTACCACCCACCTGGGGATACACCTCCACATCCTGGCAACCACGAATCGTAGCGCTATATTTCCTGTCTATCACCATATCCTTCTTCTCGACCTTAGTCGTCTTGAAAGCAACAACAGACTCCTTCTTCTCAGCCTTGCCGCACGATGATACCAATACACCCGCAAACGCAATCGCGATGCAGACAATCCAGTTCATTTTTTTCATGTTTACTAATATTTTTGTTAATTCATAATCCTTAATTCATAGTGCACAATGCACCATATATCTATAATGCGTGCGCATATATGCATGCGCGTTAGACGCCGCAAAGATACAAAAAATACCGCAAGGGAGAAAATGAAAAAGGCGAAAGACAACATTTCTTCCGCCCTTTTCTCTCTATTATTAACAAATGTTAACGAATTTCGATTTCCTCCTTCACGTCAATTTCCTGGCCCTCAGTATCATATATCTCATACTGCAGTATAGCCAGTTTCTGACTTGGAATAACCCTTACCCCCATACCGTATTTCCACTGCCACTTGCGCTTCAGCGAAACAATACCCTGGTTGATATACGCATATACATAAGGATGCACATGCAGCGTAAATGCCTTGATACCCAGATGGTTCTGCATCATCTGTATCTTGCCCTCCAGCACCTTCGTAAACAGCAGGCTGCTCTTTATCTTGCCCGTACCATGACACGTCGGACACTCTTCCTCGACCTGCACGTCCATCACGGGACGCACACGATGACGGGTAATCTGCATCAAGCCGAACTTGGTCAGCGGCAGAATGTTGTGCTTTGCCCTGTCCTGCCTCATGTTCTCCGTCATGCGCTCGAACAGTTTCTGGCGGTTTTCTGCCGATTTCATATCAATGAAATCGACAATAATGATGCCTCCCATATCGCGTAGGCGTAACTGGCGTGCCAGCTCGTCCGCAGCACCCAGGTTCACCTCCATCGCATTCGCCTCCTGCGAGTCATCCTTCTTCGTACGGTTGCCGCTGTTCACGTCCACTACGTGCAGGGCCTCGGTATGCTCGATAATCAGATAGGCGCCCCCCTTGTATGTCACCGTAGTGCCGAAGCTCGACTTTATCTGGCGCGTAATGTCAAAGTTGTCGAATATAGGCAGTGCCCCCTTGTACAGATGCACGCAGTCGGCACGTTCCGGAGCAATCAGCGACACATAGTCCCTCACCTCGTGGAAAACATCCTCGCGGTTCACGTATATACCCTCGTACGACGGGTTGAACAGGTCACGCAGCATGCCCACGGCACGGCTCGACTCCTCGTACACCATGCAGGGCATATCCTTTGCCCTCTGTGCACGTGTCAGCGTATCCGTCCAGCGCTGCACCAATATTTTCAGCTCGTTGTCCAGCTCACTTGCACGCTTGCCCTCGGCCACGGTACGCACTATAACACCAACATTGTTGGGCTTCATGCTCTCTATGACCTGCTTCAGCCTTGCACGCTCCTTCTGGTTCTTGATCTTGGCCGATATGTTAACCTTGTTCTCGAACGGTATCAATACCAGGAAACGCCCCGCAAAGCTCAGCTCGCAAGTCAGCCTCGGCCCCTTCGTGCTTATAGGTTCCTTCACTATCTGCACCAGCACCTCCTGGCCCTGCTGCAGCATCGTGGTAATCTTACCGTCCTTGGGCGTGTCCGGCAATACCTGCACCTTGCTTGCAGGCGACAGGTTCTTCTTGTCCGACAGAACGCGCTTCAGATACTTCGCATACGTCTGGAACTTGGGACCCAGATCCAGGTAGTGCAGGAACGCATCCTTCTCGTACCCGACGTTTACGAAGCTCGAGTTCAGTCCTGGCATCAGCTTGCGTACCTTTGCCAGATATATGTTGCCCACCTGGAAGCTCGCCTCCTGGCTCTCCTCCTGGTATTCCATCAATTTCTTATCCTCGGTCAGAGCGATAGAAATCTTCTTGGGCTGTACATCCAAAAAAAGTTCGCTGTTCATTCTATTCTGATACCTTCATATAAAAATCCAGCGGCTATACCTTATTAAAGTAAACAGGTAGTGCCACTGGAATTATTCCTTTCAAGCATGCGCCTATCCAGACGGCAAGATACTTACTTGCTCTTATGTCTGTTCTTACGCAGTCTCTTCTTACGCTTGTGAGTCGCCATCTTGTGACGCTTGTGCTTCTTTCCGTTAGGCATAATTAAATTCTATTTGACGTTAATACATTTTTCAGCGTGCAAAGGTAAGGAATTTTTTTTATATGTCCAAACCTTTTTCCTATTTTTATGATTTTTCTAACCGCTAACCGCTAACCGCTAACCTTTAACCGCTAACCGCTAACCTTTAACCGCTAACCATTATCCGCCACCGTCATCAGCGCGACATCATATTTCAGCGGATCGTCAGCATCCCAGCTACGGAAAATCTCAGTCAGGCGACAGCAGCTTTTCCACGAAGCCTGATGCATCCCCGTCAGTTCCTCCGTCAGGCGGCACACATGCACGTCCATCACGGCATACAGGTCCCTCTGACTATGACTCCGCCACAGCCCCAGGTCGGGACTCTCCCTGCGAATCATCCATCGCAGATACATACATATACGCTTGCATGCCGACGTGCCAAAGGTTCCCAGCCGGGCAGGCTTCAGCCATGCAGCCAGCTCCCCGATAATCCCCTCAATACAACGACCCGTAAAGAACTCCTCCAACGTACTGCATCCCGACGATGCCAATGCACGTTGTATGTTGTTGCACACCTCGATAAACATATCGCGGTTCAGCGTCCGGTACACGCAATTGTTCTTAGCGTTCAGGTACGACTCCCTGTAAGCCCCCGACATGATGAATGTCCCAGGCCTCCAGTTCATTTCCTCGCCCAGCATCCTGCGCGCCGCCCCGCGGATAGCCTTGCGGTTACCCCACGAGATCATGGCCACGAACAATGCTCCCAGCTCAATATCCAGCCGGTTGTCCGTATGCTCCATCAGCTCATAGACAATGCCGCAGGGGTCAACCTGCAGGAAACGCTCCACGCAGAAAGTCTCCCTGTACGACCTCTCCAATACCTCTTTTGTTATCTTCATCAGTGCAAAGTTAGCAATAAAACACAATTCCTCGGCACAAACCATCATAATTATCAAAAAAACTCTTACCTTTGCCAAAAAATAACACGCTAACCGCTAACCACTAACCGCTAACCGCTATGAACAAAGTCATGCTTATCGGCAATGTAGGCGCAGATCCCGAGGTACGCTATATCGACCAGGGCGTAGCCGTCGCCAGTCTCAGGCTTGCCACCACCGAAAGAGGCTATACACTGAAGAACGGCACACAGGTACCCGACCAGACCGAATGGCACAATGTCGTGCTATGGCGTCAGTTGGCCGAGACCGTCGAAAAATACGTCCACAAGGGTGACAAACTATATATCGAGGGCAAGCTGCACACACGCAGCTATGACGACCGCAACGGCAACAAACGCTATGTAGTCGAAATCTGGGCAGACGCAATGGAAATGCTAAGTCCCAAGCCACAAGCCCCAGCTGAGTCACAACCGCTAACCCCTAACCCCTAACCGCTAACCTTGTCCTCTTTTCTCGATATCCAAATTACTACATACGCACCCACCCTATGGGCATGGGTCGCTCTTGCTGTCAGCCTGCTGTTGCTCATCTGCAGTGGGTTGGCATCAGCCAGCGAGATAGCCTTCTTCAGCCTCACCCCGCAGGACCTTTCGCAGCTTGACGAGGAACACAGCGCCAGCGACCGCTGCATCAGCCGCCTTCGCAACCACCCCGACAGGCTCCTTGCCACCATACTCATACTCAACAACCTCGTCAACGTATCCATTATCATACTGCTCAACTATTTCTTCATGAGATGGCTCAGCTTCGGTCCCGGCAGCGAATGGATAGAGTTCCTTATACTCACCGTACTCCTTACATTCCTTTTGCTTCTTTTTGGCGAGGTAATGCCCAAGATTTACAGCACCCAGCACACGCTGTCCTTCTGCCGCTCCATGTCCCAGGTACTGCTGCTCCTGCGCAAGATGTTCTGGCCCCTGTCCACGCTGCTGATGATGAGCAAGGCCTTCACCGACCGCGTCGTACAGCACGACACCGAATCCTTTACCGTCGATGACCTGGAGAAGGCAATGGAGCTCACCGACCAGAAAGACATCGCACAGGAGAGCCAGATGCTGCAAGGCATCATACGCTTTGGCGGCGAGATGGCGCGCGAGGTCATGACGCCCCGTGTGGACATGGTGGACCTCGACATACGGGCTACATTCCCCGAGGTTATCCAGTGCATCATAGAAAACAACTACAGCCGCATACCGGTATATAGCGGTAACGAGGACAATATCAAGGGAGTCCTGTACATCAAGGACCTGCTCCCTCATCTTCAGAAACCAGCCAATTTCCGCTGGCAGACCTTGGTGCGCGCACCATACTTTGTCCCCGAGACCAAGATGATAGACGACCTGCTGCGCGATTTCCAGCAGAACAAAGTACACATTGCCATTGTAGTAGACGAATTTGGCGGCACCAGCGGTATAGTTACAATGGAGGACATCATCGAGGAAATCGTAGGTGAGATAGACGACGAATACGATGATGCCGAGAAGAGCTACCAGCGCCTGAACCACAATACATACATCTTCCAGGCCAAGACCCTTCTCACTGATTTCTACCGCATTATGCACCTTGATGACGAATATTTCCA
>OMQX01000003.1 GCA_900313335.1 uncultured Prevotellaceae bacterium | reverse complement strand
TGCGGATTCACGGCAAAAGAGTTTCCTGCCCCTGCCGATTCCTGCTTGTCAAAGACATCCTTGTCTCCGTTCTCGTAGTTTATGGACATTATCTCCGACTTGATAATCGTGTATGTCGGTCCGTTGGGATTAGAGAATTTCTTGTACTTTACGTCATTGGGATTGACCTCAAGTATCTTGGACAGAATCGTACTCCCGTCCTTTTTAACAATAACATCCTGTGCATACACGGTCATGGCATAAGTACAAAGAATGACAAGTGATACCAGTGCTTTTTTCATAATATCCATAGATTCTATTTGTTGTGTTTTAATGGTAATAGTCCGTTCTCCAAGGCAAAAATACAAAAAAAAATGTTTCGATGACCCTAATACAAAGAATTTACTATAATATATATAATTTTACCGGAAAACCACTTGATGCGTAGTACTCGCGCCGCTATGCCGAACTCTCCACCATCATGACCGATGCCATCGGCCAGTACATCACCGATGTCAAGTCCAAGGATTTCCCCAACGAAAAAAGCGGCTGAAGGTTAATACGTTTCATCACAATCCAGGGAAATTGTTTTTATTGTTTTTCATTTCTGGTGTTTTAAGCCGTGAGGCTGTTTTGATACCTTTGTCAGCGAAGGCAAGTTTATTTGGATTCGATGGCAAAGGGAATTAAAACGAATGGGTGTAACCCGTAAACGGTAAACCGTAACCCGCTAACCAACTAACCTTTTAACCTTTTAACCTTTTAACCTTTTAATTTTAATTACAACTCTCTCCAGGGCCCTTTTTTGCCAATTTCAGAGTTACGGCCTCTCGCTGTGCGAGAAACGCCGTGTTGCCCTCCGAGATACGGCCTCCCTTTTCTCGTTTCTCATTCTTCACTCTCCATTCTTCATTTAAAAGGCGGTCATTTTGGTCATTTGGTCATTTGGTCAAAATCGTTTTCTGGTTGTCAAAATCCTCCACTATAATAAATATTTTATATTTATATATAGTGAACAAAATGACACAATCCGAAAATGAAAATGACCATTTTGACCTTGACCACTTTGACCACCTGAAAGAACTGTACTTCCCTAAAAAAAGTTGAATGGATTTTACTTTAACCCTGCCATAGGTTGAATGCTTGTTTGATACTTTAATCCTTAACCCTGGCAAAAGTTGAATCATTCTCTCTAAACCCTTGTTTTTGTTGAATATGCTCCGATGAGAGCCGTTCAATCATTTCCAGGGTTTGCGGTGCATGAATACAGCAAGGATTTATTGAACAAAACCTTGCGTGATTTTGTCTGTGACGACTATAAGCCAAAGAAAGGCAAAGGTGGAGTCGCAGAAATAGTTGGTCGGCTTTTTATTTCGTACCGCCGCCAAGGGCTATGTAGAGGGCGATGACTGCCTGTGCTCCGTCGTACAGGTTTTCTGCCTCGTTGAGCTGTGCCGAGAGGTATGATTCTTGGGCGGTGAGGACTTCCAGATAGTTGGCTTCGCCGTTGTCCATCAGGTAGTGGGTGCTGACGTAGGCTTCGTGGAGCACCTGAACCTGGCGGTTGTAGAAGCTGTGTCTCTCGCGTGCTGCCTGGCACTGTGCAAGTGCCTGGTTGACCTGGGTACCGGCGTCGATAACTGTCTGTACGTATTTTTTCTGCAGATTCTGCTCGGTCAGGCGTGAGGTCTTGAGGTTGCCCTTGATGCGTCCGCGGTTGAAGATGGGCTGTGACAGGGAGCCGAATGCCCTTAGCAGCAGGTCACCGGGGTTGGTTACTACCCCACCACCGCTGTTGGTCCATCCCAGCAGGCCAGAGAGCGAGAGGCTTGGGAAGAAGGCTGCCCGGGCTGTCTGTGTGTTGTAGAAGGCTTCCTCCATATAGTAGTTGGCAAGGCGTATGTCGGGCCGCAGTTGCAGCATGGTGGCTGGTACTCCGACTTGTATGAAGCGGGGTTCGAAGACGGGCTGTCCTTCTTGTGTCTTGACGTCTATCCATGATGATTCGAGCTGGTTGACGGCGGTGGAGTATGCCTGGCCGTTGTCCCACAGGGCTTTCTCTGTCTCGAGCGATGCTGCCCACAGGCTGTCGGTGAGGGTCAGTATTTCGAGCTCGCGGTCCAGGAGCTGCAGGTAGAAGTATTGCTGTGCAATGCTGCTAATCAGGTTGGAACGTGTTGCTTCCTCGCTCATCTGGGATTGCATCAGTATGGCTTTGGCTGCGCGTTTCTTGTTGGTGATGCTTCCGAACAGTTCTACGTCCCACGAGAGTTCCATCTGCAGGCTGTAGGCCTTGGTGGCACTGGCGCTGCCAAATTTGGATATTGTTCCCTGTGGTGTAAGGTACAGCGAGGGCAGGTAGGCGAGCTTGGCTGTCTTGAGGGCTATCTGGCTCTTCTCGATATTGATGCGGGCGGTGTTCAGGTCGGTGTTGTTGGCAAGGGCCTGGTCGATAAGTGCCTGTAGGTTGGGGTCGGAGAAGAACTCGCGCCAGGACATCTGGGCAATGGATGCTCCCTGGGTGGCTACGGCCGGTGTTTCGGTGCCGAACAGGGTTTTGTCCCATTCGGGTGCCGGTTTTGGGGCTTCGTATTTCTTATATAGGCTACAGCCGGTGAGCATAAGGCTGGCTGCAACGGTGAATAGGATTTTTTTCATTATTATTGTTGTTGTAAAGTTATTGAACTTTAACTTTGTGTGTTGTCGCTTGTGACAAATTTTTCCTGTAGTTTCTGTGTGATAATGAAGAAAACGGGAACGACGAACAGTATGGCCAGGGTGCCTACGCTCATACCGCCAACCACTCCGACGGCGAGGGCGCGGTTGCCATTGGCTCCTGCTCCGCCTTCGATAATAAGTGGTATCATACCTGCTATCATGGTGACAACGGTCATGAGGATTGGACGCAGGCGGTCCTTACATGCGGTGAAGGCGGCCTGGGCGATGTCCATACCGTGTTTGCGGTGCTCGGCTGCGACCTCGGTAATCAGGATGGCGGTCTTGGCCAGCAATCCTATGAGCATGATTACACCTGTCTGCAGGTATATATTGTTCTCCATGCCCTGGATACCGAAAAGTGCGGCTATGAGGGTGACACCGAAGGCTCCCAGCAAACCGAATGGGATGGAGAGAAGCACGGCAAATGGTGTGAACCACGAGTTGTACAGTGAGCCGAGAATGAGGTAGATGAGAACCACGCAGATGCAGTAGATGACTGTGGTGGTGTTGGAACCTGCCTGTTCTGCGACCTCGCGGGACATGTTGCTGTATTCGAACGTTGCTGTTGTGGGCATTTCCTGAAGGAAAACCTCGGCAATGGCCTGCTGGACCTGACCTTCGCTGTAGCCGTTGGCGGGTACTACCTGGCACTCGATACTTGAGTACAGGTTAAAGTGCTGGTTGTTGGACGGTCCGACAATTTCCTTGAGCGTAACAAACTGTGAGAGTGGTGCCATCTTGCCGTCGCTGACCTTTACAAAGATGTTCTGGAGCGAGGATGGTTCCAGGCGATACTCGGGTGCTGCGGCAGTCCATATCTGGTAAACCTTGCCAAACTGATTGTAGTTGGCAATGTATGCACCGCTGTAGTAGTTGCCCAGGGTGGTCAGCACTTCCTTGGGTGTCACGCCCGAACGGCTGCACTGGAAGGCATCGACATCAACACGGAACTTGGGGAATTTCTCGGAATAGGTGGACATGGCTACGCTTACTTCCTTGCGCTCCATGAGCTTGTACAGGAAGTTGTCGGTCATCCGGGAGAATTCTGACAGGTCGCCGTCGGTTGGATCCTCGACGACGAGGTTTACGTTATTGCTTGTACCATAGCCTGGAATCTGAGGCAGCTGGAAGGGAATGACGGTTGCATTCTTGATGCTCATGCACGATATGGCCAGACGGGTCAGTGCGGTTTCGACGTTGTGTTCGATACCCGGACGCTCCTCCCAGTTCTTCAGGCGGATAATGAAGGTGCCGTAGCTGGAGCCATATCCCGAAATCATACCGTAGCCGCTCACCATCGAATAGCTTTCCAACTCGGGTATCTCCTTGACCTTTTCCTCAACTTGCTTCAGCAGTTCGTTGGTCTGCTGCAGGGTGTAGCCCTCGGGTGCATCGACCTCGGCCATGAAAATACCCTGATCCTCCTGTGGTACGAGGCCCGAGGGAAGGTTCTGCATGCAGAAAAAGAGCAGCACTGCTGCAATGGCCAGCACGCTGACTGCCACGAGGGGGCGCTTGATGAACTTCTGCACGGCCTTGGAGTATTTGTCAAGAAGGGCATTGTAACTGGTTTCGTATGCCAGCTTGGTATAGTAGGAAAGTCCCTTGCCTTCTTTCTTGCCTTCGGTGACCCTGAGCATGATGGCGCACAGGGCAGGACAGGTGGTCAGCGCCTGCAGACAGGACAGACCTACTGCCGAGGCTATGGTTATACCGAACTGTGTGAAGAATGTGCCGGAGGTACCGCCCAGGAATGTAACGGGAATGAACACGGCCATGAAGACGAGCGTACACGAGAACACGGCCATAGATACTTCGTTCATGGCTTGTCGTGTGGCTTCCCTGGCATCGGTCATGCCGCCCTCGATCTTAGCCATCACTGCCTCTACGACCACGATGGCATCATCTACCACGGTACCTATGGCCAGCACCAGGGCGAAGAGTGTAAGCAGGTTAAGCGAGAAGCCTGCCATCGTGACAATCATGAAGGTTCCCATCAGCGATACGACAATAGATATACTGGGGATTATTGTTGCCTTGATGTTTTGCAGGAAGAAGAAAACGACGAGAATCACCAGAATGATTGCAATGACGAGTGTTTCTACTACATTGCCAATGGCTGCAAAGAGGAAGTCGTCGGTGTTCTGCAAGGTGACGAACTCCAAACCGGCTGGCATTGTTGCCTTCAACTCCTCGCACATTTTGTCGATGCGTGCGTTAATCTCGGTGGCATTGGACCCTGGTGACTGGAAAATCATCATGATGGCACCGGGCTGACCGTTAATGTTGGAGATGAAACTATATGACTTGGCACCGATTTCCACTTCGGCAACATCCTTGAGGTACAGCACATGACCGCCTTCCGAGGTCTTGATTACGATGTCCTCGAATTCCTCAATCTCCTTCAAAGTACCCTTGTACTCCATGGTGTACTTGTATTTGTTGTCCGACTGGTCACCAAAGCTGCCTACAGCGGTAACAAAGCTTTGGCTGTTGATGGCTGCGCTGACATCGTCGGGAGTCAGGCCGTATTGTGCCATCACATCGGGCTTCATCCACACGCGCAAGGCGTATGTGTTGCCTAATGCCAGCACCGAGCCTACACCATAGATACGCTGCATGCGAGGCTTGATGTTGATGTCAACATAGTTGGATACAAAGTCGTCGCTATACTTGCCGTTGGTACATTGTACGCCTATGATGCGCAGAATACTGTTCTGTCGTTTCTCGGTCTCTATACCTACATTGATAACGGCTGCTGGCAACTGTGACTGCGCCTTGGATACACGGTTTTGTACATTCACCGTAGCTATGTCGGGGTCAACGCCTTGCTTGAAAAATACGTCAATGGAGACGTTACCTGTCGAGGTGGCCTTGGATACCATATAGTCCATGCCGTCAACACCATTGATACTCTCCTCCAGGGGTGCGATGACTGACTGTATAATGGTTTTTGGGTCGGCACCACTATATGTGGTAGTTACCTCGACCTGCGGTGGCGCAATGTTGGGATATTGCTCGATGGGCAGCGAGTTCATGCAGATGAATCCCACCAGCGTTATCACGATACTGATGGCACACGCCATCACGTACCTGTCTATAAATATATTGTTCTTCATCGTTCTCTAATTAAAACAGCACTCTCTGTCCCTCGTGTACGTTGTTTGCACCTGTGGTCACAA
The DNA here is from genome assembly GCA_900313335.1 of uncultured Prevotellaceae bacterium. Lineage (GTDB taxonomy): Bacteria > Bacteroidota > Bacteroidia > Bacteroidales > Bacteroidaceae > Physcousia. Next base: position 25,482 of record OMQX01000003.1, on the reverse strand, counting down.
TCTTGTCACCGACTTTCAGTCCGCTGGTTACGACAAAATCCTGTCCGTTGCCAGGGTTGGCAGTCGTTACCGTTACGGCTGTTGCAGTGCTGTCGGCCTTTACTTTGTAAACCAACTGCTTGTCCTGCAAGCGTACAACGGCTGTCTGCGGAATTACAATTACGTCCTTCTCCTCAATCGGAAGCACTATTGTACCCTGGATGCCTGATTTCAGGGCTCCGTCGGGGTTGGGGAATGTAGCCTTGACTCCCAATGAGCCTGTGGCGTTGTCCACAACGCCTGTGATGGATGTGATACGACCTTTGTGCTTGTATTCGGTACCGCCCTTCATGACGAATGTAACTTCGGGCATCTTTGCCATTTCTTTGTCGAATTCCTCGGACTTCATGCTGTCCTGAACGACCATCTCTACAATAGACTCGGTTACCGAAAACTCGGCATCCATGGTGGTGTTGCCGCTCAGGATGGTCAGCTGGGTGTTTGTTGATACCTGGTCACCGACACGTACGGGTATCTCGCCTATAACGCCAGATACCGATGCTGTAATGGTACAGAATCCGAGTTCTACTTTTGCGGTAAATACCGAGGCACGTGCCTGGGCGGTTGTTGCCTGTGCCTGTGTGTAGTCGTTGAACGCGTTGTCCAGCATGTAGCGGCTGATAATCTTCCTGTCGAACAGGTTCTTCTTTGATTCGTAGTTAAGCTTGGCACTGTTCTCTGCGGCCTGGGCTGACTGCAGGTTTGCCTCGGCGGTAGCCAACTGTGCCTTGGCTGTGCGCTGGTCAATGATGAAGAGTGTCTGGCCTTTTTGGACCTGCTGTCCTTCGGTAACACATATCTGCATCAGCTGCCCGCTTATTTGCGGCATGACTGTCACATCGGTCTTTCCCTTCAGCCTGGAACTGAACTTTACGGGAATGGTCAAGTCCTGTTTCTTAACTACAATCGTCTCGAACGATGTCTCTACAATCTTGGGCTGTTCGCCACCGCAGGCGGCAAATACGAATGCTGTAGCGAGCATTATGCTCCATTTAATCGTTTTCTGGTTCATTATGTGATGTTTTATTTGTTATTTCCTTATTTATAATATATGGTGCAAATTTATCAAAATAGTTTGATAATGCCATGACGTGGTTGCTTTTTATTGGTATTTTTTATCAGATTGCTACGCCGAAGTTGTGTTTAACCTCCTCCATGACAAATGTGCTTTCCAGGGTACCGAGCATGGGGAGGGTACCGAGTGTGTTGAGGAGAAATTGTTGGTAGTATTTCATATCGGGGCAGTGTATGCGCATCATGTAGTCGAACTTGCCAGAAATGTTGTAACATTCGGTGACTTGATCGATTTGCATGATGGTTTCGCAGAATTTACGCGCTGTCTGGGTGTTGAGGGGTGTGAGCTTTACGCAACAATATACGACAAAGCCTTTGTGCAGTTTCTCGGCATCCAGTATCGTGATGTAGCGTTTGATATATCCATCCCTCTCCAGTCTTTTTATGCGCTCGTACGTCGGTGTCGGGCTGAGATGTACTTTCTGGGCAAGTTGTTTTGTGGTAAGGCGTGCATCTTGCTGAAGGGCTCTGAGGATTGCAATATCCCTGTCGTCCAGATGTTCGCGGACAATATTTTCTGTCATAACTTGGAATTTTATCGTTTAACAGGATATTTGTTCTTTGTTTGGGTGCAAAGATAGATAAATTATCCAACTTTATTCGTTTTATATGGAAAAATTATTTAGCTGCCGTACCTTTGCACCGTCAAGGAATCAGTAACAAACATATAATATTATGTCAACAAGGAATTACAGGATAGAGACTCTGGCGCTTCATGCAGGTCAGGAGTCACCCGATCCGACGACGGGCAGCCGTGCTGTACCTATCTATCAGACAACATCGTATGTATTTAATAACAGCCAGCATGCTGCGGACCGTTTCGGGCTCAGGGATGCGGGTAATATTTATGGCAGGCTTACCAATACGACTCAGGGTGTCCTGGAGGAGCGTATCGCTGCCTTGGAGGGTGGTGTCGCTGCCCTGGCTGTTGCAAGTGGTGCTGCTGCAATAACGTATGCTCTGCAGAATGTTGTGCAGAATGGCGACCACATCGTGGCGGCTGATAATCTGTATGGCGGCAGTTTTAACCTGATAACGCATACCCTGGCTACTCAGGGTATAGAGAATACCATTGTAAATGTAAATAACCTGGAGGCTCTTGAGGCAGCAATACGTCCAAATACCAAGGTTATCTATGCCGAGACGTTTGGTAACCCGAACAGCGATGTGACAAATCTGGATGATATTGCCGGGGTTGCTCACAGGCACGGTATTCTGTTTATAGTGGACAATACTTTTGCGCCTCTTTTGATACGCCCGCTGGAACATGGTGCAGACGTTGTGGTGCATAGTGCTACAAAATTTATCGGCGGTCATGGCTCGTCTCTGGGTGGTATCATAGTTGACGGCGGGACGTTTGACTTTAAGGCAAATGCCGATCGATACCCTACCCTGGCAAAGCCTGATCCTTCGTATCACGGTGCTGTCTTTGCCGAGGTTGCCGGAGATGCTGCTTTCGTAACGCGTATCCGTGCCGTTATCCTGCGTGATACGGGTGCTTGTATCTCTCCGTTGAATGCATGGATTCTGCTGCAGGGTGTCGAGTCGTTGCCGCTCAGGATTGAGCGTCATGTTTACAATGCGCTGAGGGTTGTCGATTACCTCTCGAACAATCCTAAGGTGAAGAGGGTAAGCCACCCTGTCCTGCCCTCTCATCCGGATTACAGACTGTACAGGAAATATTTCCCCAGAGGTGCAGGCAGTATATTCACATTTGAAATAAAGGGTACTCAGGAGGATGCCTGGAAGTTTATCGACTCGCTTCGGATATTCTCGTTGCTGGCAAATGTTGCTGACGTAAAGTCGCTGGTTATACATCCGTACACGACAACCCATAGCCAGATGAGTCCCGAGGAGCTTGCTGCTCAGCACATAACTCCGACGACTGTGCGCCTGAGTATCGGGGTCGAGCATATCAATGATATTCTGGATGACTTGCAGCAGGCATTTGATCAAATCTGAAAATTAAGTGTGGGAAAAAATCGAGAATGAAAATAAAGTTGTAATTTTGCAGAGTAAAACAATAACAGATTATGGCAAACATTCATAAAAACTTGCTGGATTTGGTGGGCAATACCCCACTGGTGGAGATTGAGAGGATAGCAAAGGCTCGCGGTGCTGAGGCACAGGTTGTTGCAAAGGTCGAGTATTTTAATCCTGGTGGCAGCGTCAAGGATCGTATTGCATTGAATATGATCGAGGATGCCGAGAGGAAGGGATTGTTGCTACCTGGGGCAACCATCATAGAGCCTACGAGCGGTAATACTGGTGTGGGAATTGCCTGGATTAGCCGCGTGAAGGGCTACAAGGCTGTAATTGTAATGCCCGAGACGATGAGCAGGGAGCGTCAGCTGCTGATGAAGGCTGCAGGTGCCGAACTGGTATTGACGGATGGTGCAAAGGGCATGAAAGGTGCTATTGCCGAGGCGGAACGCCTGCAACGTGAGACACCAGGTTCTATTATTTTGGGTCAGTTTACAAATCCTGCCAACCCCGAGGTCCACGAAAGGACAACTGCCGAGGAAATATGGCGTGATACGGACGGTAATGTGGATATTTTTGTTGCCGGTGCAGGTACTGGTGGTACAGTGACGGGTGTAGGTCGTGCGTTGAAGGCAAGGAACCATGATATCAGGATTGTTGCCGTCGAGCCCGAGAGCAGTCCTGTGCTGAGCGGCGGTGCACCTGGTCCTCACAAGATTCAGGGTATAGGCGCTGGTTTTGTGCCTGAGATACTGGATCGTTCGGTAATAGATGTAGTATATAAGGTGAAGAACGAGGATGCGTTGCAGACGGGTCGTGAGTTGTCCCTGTACGAAGGATTGATCGTGGGCATTTCCAGCGGTGCTGCCGCCTTTGCTGCGATAGAATTGGCTAAATTGCGGGAAAACAAGGGTAAGAGGATTGTGGTTCTCCTGCCTGATACGGGTGAGCGCTATCTGAGTACCGAGCTGTACGATACGGTTTGATGCTATTTCTTCCTGAGGGCAGCGATTGAGTCTTCGTACAATTGCTTGCGGATGGCTTCGGTAAGCTCGTCCTCGTATGTCTTGGCGGCGTCAAGGCGCTCCAGAGTCTGCTTTGCGCGCTTCAAGTTCTTGGCGCGTTGGCGCTGTTTGCGTGCAAAGGGATGAAGGATGTAGTCAGATGCTTTGCCAAGTACGTCCGAAACGCTTTTCTGCTTGGGTTGCACCATATCGCTTCCCAGGCTTTGGCGTATTGCGTCTACTACAGGTAGTTCCTTATTGCCCTTTACGACAACTTCCTTGAGTGTATCGGTGCGTATTATGACGGTATCGTTGTCGTTTACCTGAGTTTGCACGGGCATGTTAGTTCCGCCAATTGCAACGGTCAGTGCGAGCATTGCTGCAAGGGTCAAGATCAGGGTTCGCTTCATCGGTTTATCTGTTGTCGCGCTTGTTTATAACGCCTTTTGTCTTGCAAATATATTGTTTTTCTCTGGAAAATTGTGCTTTATGCGTGTTAATTATGTTTTTTTATACTTGATTTAGTGTGCTTCAAGCCAGTTTCTCCCCCACCCTGCATCTGCAATCAGGGGTACGCGAAGATTTGTTGCATTCTGCATTTCTTCTATCACAATTTGTTCAATTAGTGCCTTTTCATCGGGAATTACGGTGAAATTGAGTTCGTCGTGAACCTGCAGGATCATGCGGCTCCTGAGTTTCTGCTCCTGCAGGCGTTTGTCGATGCGTATCATGGCAATCTTCATGATATCGGCAGCGGTTCCCTGTATGGGGGCATTGATGGCATTGCGTTCGGCATAGCCGCGTACGATTGCATTGTGGCTGTTGATGTCGGGTAGCTGACAGCGTCGTCCGAACAGGGTTTGTGTATATCCCTTCTCACGTGCCATGGCTATACTCTTGTCCATATATGCCTTGACACCTGGATATGTATCGAAATAACCTTCGATAAGGGTCTTTGCTTCGCTTCTGCTGCATCCGAGACGCTCGGCAAGGCCGAAGGCGCTGATGCCGTAGATAATGCCGAAATTGGCGGTTTTTGCGCTACGGCGCTCGTCGGCTGTCACATCCTGGATGGATTTGTGGTATATCTTGGCTGCGGTTGCTGCATGGATATCGTGTCCCTCGAGAAAGGCTTCCACCAGATTGTCGTCCTGGGACAGATGTGCCATGATGCGCAGTTCGATCTGGCTGTAGTCGGCGCTGAAGAAGAGTTCTCCTGTATCTGGGATGAATGCCTTGCGTACCTCCTTTCCCAGTGCATCGCGCACGGGGATGTTCTGCAGGTTGGGATTGCTGCTGGAGAGACGGCCTGTGGCGGTGACTGTCTGATTGAACGAGGTGTGTATGTGTCCGGTTTTGGGGTTGACCAGCTTGGGGAATGCGTCTATATATGTTCCCAGCAGTTTCTTAAGACTGCGGAATTCCAGTATCTTGCCTACAATCGGGTGCTTGCTTCTGAGCGCTTCCAGGATTTCCTCGTTGGTTGTGTACTGTCCTGTCTTGGTCTTCTTTGCCTTGGAGTCAAGCTTGAGTACGTCGAAAAGTATTTCTCCTACCTGACGTGGCGAGGATATGTTGAATGGCTGTCCGGCGAGCTGTATGATTTCCTGTTCGAGCTGGTTAAGCTGTCCGGTAAAGGTGCGGCTGGTGTCTGCAAGTCCCTGGAGGTCAATGCTTACGCCTGCTTCTTCCATGCGTGCAAGAACGGGCATGAGTGGCATTTCCATTTCCTGGAACAATGGCATCAGGCCTTCGTCTTCAAGTTCTCGGGCAAGTTTTGCCTTCAGCTCCTGGAGGGTGTTGCAATGGTATATCTGTTGGAGGTATTCAAGGCCGTGTCTCATTTCGGGATGCAGGACGTAGTGTGCAATTTCTACGTCGAACATATTTCCCTCGTATTCTTTGATGTCGTTCCAGTGTGCCTTGAGGTTGTGACCTATGACCATGTTGTCCTGGATGACGTAAGGGGGCAGTACCGGACGTTGGCTTGCCTGTTCGGAAGGTGTTTCCTGTGCTGTGTCGAACATGGCGAAGAGGTCGCCCTGTATGCTGCCGTCGGTATTGGCCTTTGGCTTGGTTGTGTCTTCTTCCTTTTTCTGCCTTGCAACGTACTCGCCCTTTGCCTTGTGTAGCAACTGATTGAATTCCAGACGTTTGTATATTTCTTCGAGCTTCTGGACGTCGGGTTCCTGGTATTCCAGATTCTGCAGGTCCAATGTAATGGGTGCGTCTGTGACAATTGTGGCAAGCCAATAGCTCTGGCGTATCTTGTCGATGTTTTCGCTTACCTTGCGCTGTGTCGCGCCTTTCAGGTTATCGATATTGGATATGAGCTCCTCTACCCCACCCCATGTCTTGACGAGTGTGCTGGCTGTCTTTTCTCCGATACCTGGGCAGCCGGGGATATTGTCCGAGGCATCGCCCATGAGGGCAAGTATGTCTATTACCTGCCTGGTGTTGTCTATCCCCCATTTGCTGCATACGTCAGCGGGTGTCAGTATCTGTGCGGGATTGGCTCCCAAGCCGGGGCGGTACATCTTTACGTTGTCGGTTACGAGTTGTCCGTAGTCTTTGTCGGGAGTCATCATGTAGGTGTCTATACCTTGCTGGTCTGCCTGATGTGCAAGTGTGCCGATAACGTCGTCTGCCTCATAGCCCTTTACCTCGAGGACGGGGATATGGTATGCCTGGAGTATGTCCTTGATTATTGGTACGGCAAATCGTATTGCCTCGGGTGTCTCCTCGCGCTGTGCCTTGTATTCGGGGTATGCTTCGTGGCGGAAGGTGCCTCCGCTGGGGTCGAATGCTACTCCGATGTGTGTCGGCTGCATATTCCTAAGTACATCCTCGAGGGTGTTGACAAAGCCGAGAATGGCACTTGTGTTCTCGCCCTTGGAGTTGATTCGCGGATTCTTGATAAATGCGTAAAATGCGCGGTATATGAGCGCGTATGCGTCTAAAAGGAGTAGTTTCATGTCCTTTCGGTGTGAGATTTGCACTGAAAATAATGTCTTTTGTTTGCAAAAATACTAAAATTTGTGCTAATGTCGCCGTTTTTATATAAATTTGCGCATAAGAATGAGACTTTAGCTGATGGACGCATTGAAAAAGATACAGGAACCTGTCAGGCATGATCTGGAACGTTTCAACGAGATGTTCAAGGCTACGCTTACGACATCGAATCCTTTGCTGAATATTGCTCTTGAGCATATCGTAAGGCGCCAGGGTAAGCAGATGAGGCCTGTGCTTGCATTGTTGTCCGCAAGGCTATTTACTGATGCTGAGAAGGCGTTACCGGAGAGCGTACTGCATGCGGCGATTGCGCTGGAACTGCTGCATACGGCGTCTATTGTGCATGACGATGTCGTGGACGAGAGTGATATGCGTCGCGGTCAGCAGAGTGTCAATAGCCTGTTGTCCAGCAAGAGTGCCGTTCTGGTAGGTGATTTCCTGCTGTCAAAGTCGATTGAGCATGCTTCTGTAGTGGGTGATATTATCATTCCCCAGCGTGTTGCAGAGCTTGGCAAGATGCTGGTTGACGGTGAGCTTCTGCAGCTTGTGAACGTGGATAGCGAGTCGATGGAGGAGAGTGCGTATTACGATGTGATACGCAAGAAGACGGCTTCGTTGTTTGCTACATGTGCTCAATTGGGTGCAACGCTTGCGGGTGCAGATGATGGATCGGCAGAGCTGATGAAGCGTTTCGGAATGCTTCTGGGTATTTGTTTCCAGTTGCGGGACGATTTGTTTGATTACGACAAGACGAACAATGCGGGTAAGCCTGCGGGTAATGATATGAAGGAGGGCAAGCTGACCCTGCCTGTATTGTTTGCTGCGCGTCGTAACCGTGAGGTTCGGGAACTTGCCTTGAAGGTTCGTCGTGGAAATGTGACCGAGGAGGAGATTGCTGTTTTGGTTCACCTGACCTATGACGAGGGTGGAATAATTTATACGGAAAAAGCCATGCAGGAGTTCTCGGGAATGGCAAGAGGGCTTCTTGATGACTTTGATCACTCGCCAGTCGTCGATTCGCTGATTGCTTATCTGGATTTTGTGTCTCAGCGTGCAATTTAAGGCAAAAATGCCCTGATTTGTAGTATTTCCAATTTATTTACTCTTTTATCGTTGTACAAAAAAAATAGCCCTAAAGTGCTGTTTTTTAGCAATTAGGGCTGATTTTAGGCTTCGTGAGATTTGTCTAGAATAAAATTTATGACCAGCGGGTCGCAAATTTCAGACTCTCACAGGGGTAAAAATGGGGTAGGGAAGGTGTGTTTTAGAAGAATTTGACTTCCTGACCCAGAACATCGCTCAGTAGCAGGTTTGCCAATCGGCTGGTGCCGAGACGCAGATATTGGTTGGTCAACCACTTTTCGCCGAGTACTTCCTTGACTATGGTGTAGTATGTTACTGCATCCTTGACGGTGTTGATTCCACCTGCTGGCTTGAAGCCGATCTGTATACCTGTCTGATCGTAGTATTCCTTGATGGCCTCGCACATGATATATGCTGCCTCGGGTGTTGCTGCGATTTTCTCCTTGCCGGTCGATGTCTTGATGTAGTCGGCTCCGGCAAACATGGACAGCAGGGATGCCTTCTTGATCTCGGTACCGTTTGCAAGGCATCCGGTTTCCAGGATAACCTTCATCTTCTTGTCGCCGCATACGGCTTTCAATTCGCTGATTTCATCACATACTGTCTCGTAATCGCCACTCTGGAACTTGCCTACGCTCATAACGATGTCAATCTCTGTCGCGCCATCCTTGACTGCCAGTGCTGTTTCTGCAATCTTTACCTCGAGAAGGGCCTGTGAGCTGGGAAAACTGCCGCTAACGCATGCTACTTCTACGCCTTCTACTTCCAGGCTTTGACTGACAATCTTGGCAAAGCATGGATATACGCAGATGGTTGCAACGTGTGGCAGGTCTGGATATGTGTTGTCGAAATCATTGACTCTTTCGGTGAATTTCAGCACGCTTTCCTCGCTGTCTGTGGTTTTCAGCGTGGTAAGTTCTACACTGCCCATAAGGAATTTCTTTACAGCCGGGGTCATGTTTTCGGGAACCTTCTTCTCGATGATTTCAGCTACTTTCCTGGCGATTGCTTCGTCGTTGACGTTTGTGTTGTACTTGGACAACATTTCTTCGTACTTATCCATATTCTCTATATTTTTGATTTGTTTCTATTCCTTGTTCTTGGTGTCCATGCAGATTGTTACGGGACCGTCGTTAAGTAGTTGTACTTTCATATCCGCGCCGAATTCACCGGTACCTACAGGATGGCCAAGCAAGGTGCTTAAATTGGCGCAGAATTCGTTGTAAAGGGGGATGGCAATGTCTGGCTTGGCTGCATGGATATAACTGGGTCTGTTGCCTTTTCGGTAACTTGCCATCAGGGTGAACTGGCTGACAACGATGATATCTCCTTTTGCATCCAGGATATTCCTGTTCATTACGCCGTTTTCGTCGTCAAAGATGCGCAGGTTTATTATTTTATTGCAGAGCCATTCAATGTCTTCGGAACTGTCTCCATTTGTTATTCCAAGCAGGATGAGCATCCCGTTTCCGATGCTGCTTTTTACCGTTCCTTCTATGGTTACGGATGCTTGGGTTACGCGTTGGATGACTGTTCTCATGGTATTTTTTGCGGGTTTCTTTGCCTTTCTATGTATGCAAAGATATAAAAAAGAATTAATTGTTGTGCAATGCCTGGTATATTTTGGTTGATTTATTCTCTCCAAGAATTGCCTTCAGATCTGCGGGTGATGCGTCTTTTATGCGCTTTACGCTCCTGAAATGTCTTAGCAGAAGGTCCTTTGTCTTGGGTCCTATGCCCGGAATGGAATCCAGTTCGCTTTTGGTTTGGCGCTTGCTGCGCTTGTCACGATGGAATGTTATTGCATACCTGTGTACCTCGTCCTGTATCTGTGTAAGGAAATGGAACAGTGAAGAATCTGTTCGCAGCTGTATGGTTCTGGTGGGGAAGCCATACAGCAGTTCGTTGGTCCTGTGATGATTGTTCTTGGCTAGTCCTGCGATAGGGATATTGAGTTCCAGTTCGTCCTCGATAACCTTGCGTACGACCTCCATCTGTCCCTTGCCGCCGTCGGTGATAATCAGGTCGGGTAGGGGAGTGCTTTCGTTTATCATGCGCGAATATCTGCGTCTTACGACCTCTTGCATCGAGGCGTAGTCATCAGGACCTTCTACCGTCTTTATATTATATTTATGGTATTCGTTTTTGCATGGTCTTGCCTTTTTGAATACAACGCACCCTGCTACGGCATCGGTTCCGCTGATGTTACTGTTGTCGAAACATTCGATGTGCAGGGGCATTTTTGTCATGCCCAGTGCTTCCTTCAGCTCTTTCATCAGTCGTACCTGTTTCTGTTCGGGGTTAAGCTTGTCGCTTTGTGCCATACGGTCCTTTTTGTATTGCAGGACATTCATTCGCGAAAGTTCGAGCAGTTTCTTCTTGTCTCCGCGCTGCGGTATGGAAAGCTGGATGTCTTCGAGTGGTAGTTCCACGTGGAACGGAACAATTATTTCCTTGCTGGAACTTTTATATCTGCTGCGCATTTCAACGATGCCGGATACAAGCAGTTCTTCTGTGGTTTCATCCATTCTCTTGGCGTATTCAAAGGTAAATGCCTTGTTGATGCATCCGTTGGCAACGTGCAGGTAGTTTATATATGCAACGTTGCTGTTATCCTCGATATTAAATACGTCAACGTCGTTGATTGTGTTGCTTACGACTTCGCTTCTGGAGCGGTAGTTCTTGATAAGCAGATACTGTCGTTTGACGATTTCTGCTTCCTCGAAGCGCATCTCTGCCGCCAACAGCTGCATGTCTGCCTGCAGGCGCTTCTCAAGTGACGAGGTGTTGCCCTTTAGTATCTCGGTGGCATCCGAGATGTAGCTCATATACCTCTCGTGGGTCTCACGGCCAGTGCATGGTGCGGTGCAGTTCTTTATGTGATATTCCAGGCATTCCTTATGTTTGCCGCCGGCAATGCTTTCCGGGCTTATTGTGTGGGTGCATCGGCGCAGGGGGTACAACTTCCTGATTACGTCCAGCAGCATGTGCATGGTTTGGACGTGGCTGTAGGGGCCGTAGTATGTCCCTCTGTGTGGGTCAATTTTGCGTGTTTCTATAATTCGCGGCAGGTATTCGTTGGTAACGCAGATGCTTGGGTATGTCTTGCCGTCCTTTAGCAGGATGTTGTATTTGGGCGTCCATTGCTTGATGAGGTTGTTTTCCAGCAGGAGGGCATCGCTTTCCGAGTTGACGACAAGATACCTGATGTCGCGTATCTTGGCAACCAGGTTTCTTGTCTTGATGCTGTCATGCTCGTGATTGAAATAGCTGGCGACGCGACGTTTCAGGTTCTTTGCCTTGCCGACGTATATGATGGTTCCGCTGTCATCAAGGTACTGATAACAGCCGGGCTTCTCCGGCAGGTTTGAAACGATTGCCTTGAGGTATTTCTGCAGCTCCTCCTTGTTCATCCTGTTCCCGAATGTTGCTCCTATGAGATTTTCATCAGCGTAGTTATCTCCACGTCGTCCAGGATGTCGCGACCGTGCAGTCCCTCGATATTCAGTTCGATGATGAAGTTTACGAGAATCTTCTTGGGCTTAAACTGCCTGACCAGATCAATAGTGGCTCTCATGCTGCCGCCGGTAGCCAGAAGGTCGTCGTGAATAAGCACAACGTCGTCCTGGTTAATGGCATCACTTACCATACAGATTGTGTCCTTGCCGTACTCCTTGTCGTATTCGATTGAGACAACTTTGCCCGGAAGCTTATTGGGTTTGCGCGCCATGACAAAACCTGCATTCAGGTCGGCGGCCATAATCGCGCCGAGCATGAAGCCGCGGCTCTCCAAACCTACTACCTTTGTGATGCCCATGTCCTTGTACATCTTTACGGTTTCGTCTCGCATAATGCTCAGGCATTCGGGGTTGTCAAACAGGGTGCTTATATCCTGGAACTGTATTCCCGGTATTGGAAAGTCGGGGACTACCCGCAGGTGTTTTAATAGAATGGGGTTGTTCATTGTTTGTATGTTTGTTGTTTATGTTTCACGTGAAACTATCTGCCTAACAGTACCAGCAAGACGTTGATGTCAGAAGGTGATACTCCGGGGATTCTGGAGGCTTGTGCCAGAGTGTCGGGGTTGATGGCTGCGAGCTTCTGCCTTGCCTCGGTAGATAGGGACTGGAGAGATGCGTAGTCAAAGCGTCCGCTTATACGGATATTTTCCAACCTTTGCATCTTTGATGCAACCTCGCGCTCACGCATGATATATCCGCTGTATTTCAGGCGTATCTCCGCTGCCTCGACAATTCCGTCCCTGCGAGTGCCTAATGTGTCTGTAAATTGCTGTAAAGCAGCAATATATGGAGCCAGCTTCTGGATGCTCACCTGGGGGCGTGCAACGAGGTCAACCAGCTTGCATCCTTTTTGCAACGGCGTGGTTCCAAGTGTTATCAGTGCGTCGTTAATAAGGGCTGCCTTGACCGAGTATTCGTTGCAGAACTGGACAAGTTCCTCGATTTTTTGCTTTTTCTCCAGCCAATGGTTCAGGCGTGCCTGCGTCGCCAGACCTGCGTTATAGCTCTTTTCGGTAAGCCGTGCATCTGCGTCGTCCTGGCGGAGCAGGATGCGGTACTCGGCACGTGAGGTAAACATGCGGTAGGGTTCGTCCACTCCTTTTGTGACGATATCGTCTATCAATACACCGATATATGCCTCGTCGCGGTGCAGTATGAACGGTTCCTTGCCTTGTAGCTTGAGTGCGGCGTTCATGCCGGCTATCAGGCCTTGTCCGGCTGCCTCCTCGTATCCTGTTGTGCCGTTGACCTGACCGGCAAGATATAGCCCGTCCACGACCTTGGATTCCAGGGTGTGGTACAGCTGGGTCGGGTCGAAGTAGTCGTATTCTATTGCGTAGCCTGGACGATATACTTTCAGGTCACGGAAGGCGGGAATTAGTTTCAGGGCCTCTATCTGGGTTTCTATCGGCAATGAGGACGAGAAGCCGTTCAGGTAATATTCCTGTGTGTTGACGCCTTCCGGTTCCAGGAACAGCAGGTGGCTGTCCTTGCCGGCAAATGTTACCAGTTTTGTCTCAATGCTGGGGCAATATCGGGGTCCGATGCTTTGAATCTGGCCGTTGAACAGCGGCGAGTCTTCCAGTCCTTCCCGTAATCTGGCATGAACGGCTTCGTTTGTGTATGTTATCCAGCATGGTAACTGTGGTAGCTTGCGGTCGTCGCCCATGTATGAGAAGCGTCCGCATGCCTCATCGCCTGGCTGTTCGGTCATGTCTTCGAAATGAACGCTGCGTCCGTCAATGCGTACGGGGGTTCCCGTCTTCATGCGTCCGACGCGTATGCCATTGCTTGCAATGCTTTCCGTCAGCAGTTTGGCTGCCGGTTCCGAACAGCGGCCGCCTTCTAGCTTGTTGCGCCCTATGTGCATAAGGCCGTTCAGGAATGTGCCGGCGGTGATGATGACGCTCTTAGCCATTATTTCCACACCCCAGATAGTACGGACGCCTGCTACGGCGTTCCTTGCCGTTCCCTCATGGGATGTAATCAGTTCCGTAACCTGATCTTGCCAAATGCTCAGGTTTGGGGTGTTGTCCAGTGTCTCACGCCATGCCCAGATGAATTTGCTGCGGTCGCATTGTGCACGTGGACTCCACATGGCAGGGCCTTTGCTTCGGTTCAGCATCCTGAACTGAATGGCTGTGCGGTCGGTAATCTCGCCCATGTGGCCGCCCAGTGCGTCGATCTCGCGCACTATCTGGCCCTTGGCAATACCGCCTACTGCAGGGTTGCAGGACATCTGGGCTATCTTGTTCATGTCCATGGTTATCAAACAGGTTTTAGCGCCCATTCCGGCACTGGCACAAGCTGCTTCGCAACCGGCATGACCTGCTCCCACTACTATGACATCGTAGATCAGTTTCATCAAATATGTTCTCAATACTCTTCTCACAAAAGTACTTATTTTCTTTTAGTTATTTGTTAAAAATGTTGTACAAATCAACAAAAAACATTAAATTTGTGGCGAACGTTATACCTAAAAACAGGTATGCGCGCACGAAGAAACTGAAATGAATAAATATTAACTAAACTTTCAATTAAAATCCTATGTGGTTAATCAAATCATCAATTGGTAGAAAGGTAGTGATGTCAGTAACGGGTATTGCCCTGATCCTGTTCCTTACCTTTCACGCTTCAATGAATGTTGTTGCCCTGATTAGTGCAAAAGGTTACAACATGATTTGTGAGTTCTTGGGCGCAAACTGGTATGCAGTTGTTGCAACCATCGGTCTTGCATGTCTTGTGGCCCTGCATTTCATCTTTGCAATCTGGCTTACATTGCAGAACAACAGGGCGCGTGGCAACAGCAAGTATGCAATTACCGACAAGCCTGCAAAGGTCGAGTGGGCAAGCCAGAACATGTTGGTACTGGGCTTCATCGTTATCTGCGGTATGTGTCTGCACTTATTCAACTTCTGGTGGAATATGATGGCAGCCGAGCTGATTCAGGGTGAGGAGGCTAAGCTTGCAGCTAACGGTGTATACTGGATTGTGCGTACATTCCATGGCGCATGTCCTTCACAGCCTACATCATGCTGCGGTTATGGCTATACTGCTGTTTATCTGGTATGGTTGGCAGCATTGTGGTTCCACTTGAACCATGGTTTCTGGAGTGCTTTGCAGACATTGGGCTGGAACGGCAAGATATGGATGTGCCGCTGGCAGGTAATCGGTTGCATCTACACAACTGTTGTTATCCTGATGTTCGCCGTTGTTGCTGTTGCATTCTGCCTGGGCTATGTTCCTTGTGATTTCAAGGAGGCTATGCAGGGTGCAGTTCAGTGCTGTGGTGCTTGCTAATTGTGAATTAATAATTAAGAATTGACATAAGTTATGGCAAAGAAAATAGATTCAAGAATTCCAGAGGGACCAGTTGCTGAGAAATGGACCAACTACAAGGCACATCAGCGTTTGGTTAACCCAAAGAACAAGCTCAAGCTTGACGTAATAGTTGTGGGTACGGGTCTGGCAGGTGCATCTGCAGCATCGTCATTGGCAGAGATGGGCTTTAATGTATATAATTTCTGTATCCAGGATTCACCGCGCCGTGCACATTCTATCGCTGCACAGGGAGGTATCAATGCTGCCAAGAACTATCAGAATGATGGTGACAGTGTGTATCGTCTGTTCTATGATACCGTAAAGGGTGGTGACTATCGTGCCCGTGAGGCTAATGTGTATCGCCTGGCGGAGGTCAGCAACAACATCATTGACCAGTGTGTTGCCCAGGGTGTTCCTTTCGCACGTGAGTATGGCGGTATGCTTGCAAACCGTTCGTTCGGCGGTGCACAGGTATCACGTACGTTCTATGCCAAGGGACAGACAGGTCAGCAGTTGTTGCTGGGAGCATATTCGTCACTGAGCCGTATGGTTCAGGCGGGCAAGGTGAAGCTCTTTACCCGTTATGAGATGGAGGATGTTGTCATCGTTGACGGCCGTGCACGCGGTATCATTGCCAAGGATCTGTGCACAGGTGAGCTGAAGCGATTCAGCGCTAATGCTGTTGTAATAGCAACCGGCGGTTACGGCAATGCATACTTCCTCAGCACAAATGCTATGGGATGTAACTGCACTGCTGCTATACAGTGCTATCGTAAGGGTGCATATATGGCAAATCCTTCATACGTGCAGATTCACCCGACATGTATTCCTGTACATGGTGACAAGCAGTCAAAGCTGACGTTGATGTCAGAGTCCCTGCGTAACGACGGTCGTATCTGGGTGCCAAAGAAATTGGAGGACGCCAAGGCCCTGCAGGCTGGTACCAAGCAGGGTTACGAGATTCCCGAGGAGGATCGTGACTACTATCTGGAGCGTCGTTATCCCGCATTCGGCAACCTTGTTCCACGTGACGTGGCCAGTCGTGCTGCAAAGGAGCGTTGCGACAAGGGCTTCGGCGTGAACAATACGGGTCTGGCTGTATTCCTGGACTTCTCCGAGTCAATTCAGCGCCTGGGTGTTGACGAGATACGTCAGCGATATGGTAACCTGTTCGATATGTACGAGGAGATTACGGATGTTAATCCTGGTGAGCTGGCCAAGAGCGTTAATGGTGTTGACTACTACTACCCAATGATGATATTCCCTGCTATCCACTATACAATGGGTGGTATTTGGGTTGACTACGAGTTGCAGACAAGTATTCCTGGCCTGTTTGCTATCGGTGAGTGTAATTTCTCTGACCATGGTGCAAACCGTCTGGGTGCATCGGCTCTGATGCAGGGTCTGGCTGACGGCTATTTCGTTCTGCCATACACTATCCAGAACTACCTGGCAGATCAGGCTATCTGGCCACGTCTTTCTACAGACCTGCCAGAGTTCGCTGCTACAGAGAAGGCTGTTGCTGACGAGATTGACCGTCTGATGAATATCAAGGGTAAGCGTTCGGTAGACTCTATCCATAAGGAACTTGGTCATATCATGTGGGAACACGTAGGTATGGGTCGTACAAAGGAGGGTCTTGAGGAAGGTCTGAAGCTTCTGAAGGCTATCCGCAAGGAGTTCAACGAGAATCTCTTCATCCCGGGTACCAAGGAGGGTGTTAACACCGAGCTGGACAAGGCAATTCACCTGCGTGACTTTATCCTCATGGGCGAGCTTGTTGCTTATGATGCACTGCACCGCGAGGAAAGCTGCGGCGGTCATTTCCGTGAGGAGCATCAGACCGAGGAAGGTGAGGCAAAGCGTGATGACGAGAACTTCTTCTATGTGGGCTGTTGGGAGTACCAGAAGAACGACGAGACTGCACCTGAGCTGATCAAGGAGCCTCTCAAGTACGAGATTATCAAGGTACAGCAGCGTAACTATAAGAACTAATAACCCTTAATCCTAAAGATTTATTATGGCTAAGAATTTAAATGTTACTATCAAATTCTGGAAGCAGAACGGTCCTAAGGACAAGGGCCACTTCGACACACACGAGTTGAAGAACATTCCAGACGATACATCATTCCTGGAAGCGCTCGACATCATGAACGAGGAGCTTATCAACGAGGGCAAGGAGCCATTCGTGTTTGATCATGACTGCCGCGAGGGCATCTGTGGTATGTGTTCGTTGTATATCAATGGTACACCGCACGGGAAGACCGAGCGCGGGGCTACAACATGCCAGCTGTATATGCGTAAGTTCAAGGACGGTGAGACAATTACTGTAGAGCCATGGCGTTCAGCAGGTTTCCCCGTTATCAAGGACTGTATGGTAGACCGTTATGCATTTGACAAGATTATTCAGGCAGGCGGATACACATCTATCCGTGCCGGTCAAGCTCAGGATGCGAATGCGATCCTCATCAGCAAGGAGGCCGCAGACGAGGCAATGGACTGCGCAACATGTATCGGTTGCGGTGCCTGTGTAGCAGCATGTAAGAACGGCTCTGCAATGCTCTTTGTCAGTTCCAAGGTAAGCCAGCTGGCCCTCTTGCCACAGGGCAAGGTCGAGGCAGCAAGGCGTGCCAAGGCTATGGTGGCAAAGATGGACGAGCTTGGCTTTGGCAACTGTACTAACACACGTGCCTGCGAGGCTGTATGCCCCAAGTGCGAGTCTATCTCCAATATCGCACGCCTCAATCGCGAGTTCATAAAGGCAAAACTGGCCGATTAGCAGAGTGTAGGGCGATGCTTGCCCGTGTTTTTACCAACTATGTATATATGCCGTGTCGGATACTTTCCGACACAGCTATTTTTATGTACTTTCTTCTGTTCCCTTAGCCATACTATTCCCAAACCTTAGAAAGGGAGATGGCTCGATTGATGTTCGGTAGTTGTCCAGTAGTTGCTCGGTATATGTCCGGTACATGTTCGGTGTAACACCGGACAACTACCGGACATATAGCGGACATGTAGCGGACAAGTGTCCAAGGAAAAGTATAGGTAGGGTATGGGAAAGGTATGCCTACACTGGTTGTGACTGTTAACTGAAATGGTTGACTCAGTTTATTCATTTCTTCCAGAGAAGATGAAGGCTGACCAGTTTACTGTCAGTACCGGAAGCCGACGGGGATGTTGTTGCTCGTGCTTTGGCAGACAGCGGATGCGAAATGTATTGCTGTCTGTACGAGATTAGACCATTGTGATTGGGTCAGATGGCTGAGATTATCGTTGCTGTCCCCCGAACGTGTTAATTCGCACAGGAAACCTGCGTTGAAGTTGTCGCCTGCACCTACGGTACTGATGATGCGGTTGGCAGGAATTGCCTGTGCTGTGAAGTCCATTCGTCTGCCGTTGGTAAAGACGGTGATTTGTCCGGCACCTGCTGTAAATATGAAATTGGTACAGTAGGGCAGGATATGTTTGTTATATATTTGTTCGGCATTGCGTGTACCGAACATTATGTCAAAGTCATCAGCACTGCCGCGCACGATGCTGCTGTGTTGCATGTTCCACTGTATGACGGGCAGCAGTGTTTCTAGCTCGTTTATATGCGTGCGACGGAAATTGATGTCGTAATATATGGTAGCGCCTGCCTGGAAGGCATTCTGGACAACGGTTTCGACCTGTTGCCGCATTCCATTGCATATTGCGTAGTATGAGCCGAACAGCAATGTGTCGGAAGGTGTGAAGTCGGGTAGGGGCCAGTTGTATTGTAAATGTGGGATGTCCTTGTAGAAATTGTATTCGGCATCGCCGTTACTGTCAAGGAAGGCAAGTGCCAGAGAACTCTTCATTCCGTCATACAGGTGGAACCAGTCTGTCTGGACGTTGTTTTGGCTCAGGAAATCCTGTGTTTGGTGTCCAATGCGGTCATTGCCGGCATAGCCTATAAAAGCACATGGTATGCCGGCACGGCCAACGGATATGATTGAGTTGAACGAACTGCCGCCGGGGGTTGCTGAAAATGGTTGCAAGGAGCCTTTTCCGGGCTCCTTGCGAAACAGTATGTCCATCACCGTCTCGCCCATGGCGATTATGCGCTGAGTGGCTGGATTCACGGTTCAGTAGTAGGTAATCTGGCGCAAATCTACACGGTATTCGGTGGTCTTCTCGCCGCTGATGTCATAGTCGGTGCGTGCCATAGTGCGTATCCAGTTGCCGTGTTCGTCTTCCTCCATTATGCGGTAGCGTGTGACGGCTTCGTAGGGGTCGCCCTTGGTGACGACTTCCCTTTCCTCCCTGAGATTGCCCTTTTCATCGTAGGTGCAGGTGAAATGGCTTTCGCCGTCAATGCTTTCCTGATCGTATTCCGAAACCAGGCCGTCTTGGTTGTAGCTGATATGGGTGTCGAACCAGCGATGGCATAGTGGGTCGAACTTCTGTATCAGTACAATATGTCCCTTTTTGTCACGGTATATGCGTATGGCTGTGGTGTCGTTTTCGTCCAGGTAGTATGTTCCGCGTACCAGCTCGCCGTCCTCGTCAAATTCCATGCGTCGATTGTTCCAGCTCATGGTGTCCTCGAGCTGGCGTCCATTCTTGTCGCTTACATAGGATTGGGTGACAACCTGCTTGACGGGTCCGCTGACCTCAATCAGTTTCATATCCGGTGTGCGCTTGTTGCAACTGACCATAGTCAGGACTATAGCCGTCAGGCACAGTAGCGAAAGGTGTTTGTTCTTCATTATTCGGCTATAATCGTAAATTCTGCTCCGCTGGCGAAGTCCTGACCGTTCTGGCTGGAGAGTGCCTTGAATCGGAAATACCGTGCTTTTACAGGCGTGGGGAGCATGACCTTTTTCTCCTTCATGTCGTTGGCAAAGGTACCGGACATAACGACATTTCCCCAATTTTTACCGTCCTGGCTGACCAGGATCTCGTAGTTCTTGATATTGCCGTTGGGGCCGTCCTGACGCGGCAGGTATGTGAAGCCCTTGATGGTCTTTGTCTCGGCACAGTCAAAGTCAACCCAGTGTGGGTAGCTGGCTACGGTAACGCTGTACATTGTGTGCCAGATGGTTGAAGGGTTGCCGTCTGTCATTCGGCTTGCCTCCTCGCCGGTTTCCTGGCTGCTGGCAAATATCACTTCGACAGGAATGTTCTCGATCTTATCGAATGTCATGGTTGTCTTGAGGGCGGTATTCTGCTTGCTCCATGCGATGACGGTTCCACCGTCCTTCAGATTGAACTTGCCTGTGAACGGTTTTGCCTTTTGTCCTGTAACCTGATACATCAGTTTCGCATCCTTGGCAGATGTGCTGATGCTTACGTTGCCGGCACGATCACGGGAAATGCTTATGGGCATCTCGCCGCTGGCACTTACTTTTGCATTGGTGCTCAGGTCCGTAGTCCTTGTTACAGGTCGGATTATAAAGCCGAAGTTATGTTCAGCTCCCTTAACGCGGTCAATTTCCAAAGGACCACCCTGTCCACAGCTGTTTCCTCCCAGTCCATTAACCTTCAGATCCAAATGCAGGTATGTTCCGTCGCTCGCTGGCAGGTCGCAGGGGTGCTTTGCGTCACGTAGTTGCTGGGCACTATATGGGAGTGCAGAGGTACACATACTGTCGGTCATGCAGACAAACTGCATACCATTGCCTTGTGCATCTTGCAGCGAACACCAGCGAACAGCCTCGCGATTGCCCATGCTTTGTGGCTTGGGGAACTGGACGAACTGGTCAGCGACACTGCTCTTGTAAAGCCCTATGAACGAGCCAGTGCGTCTGTCGGGTCAAATGACTTATCCAGTTTCATGACATAACCGAGGCGTGGCAGTGCGATTGCCGGGTCACTGGTGATTATGCTGCTTTCCAGTTCGATTGTACCATCGGTATAGACTGTATAGATCTGGCTGGTCGTGAATTGGAAATTGTTCTTGCCCTTGCTCAGTATTGTCAATGCGACAACAAAGGCGCCATCTTTGCGATTCTGCACAGTATATGTTTCTACCGAGTGTTTCAAATCGGAAAGACCGGCATTGTTCCATGCACCCCATGCCCAGTTGTCATTATCTACTGGAGCACGGTATGCATCCAGCTGAGGCCCATACGATCCTGTCTGGCCAATAACCAGACAGTTGCCATACGTCAGGGATGTTATGGCACCTGTCTCCAGGCTGAATTTGACGCTGAAGTTCTTGCCTTTCAAGCTTAGCTCCTTATCACTTTTACTTGATGCTATGTTATCTTTCACTATAGCAGCCTGTGCGGCAGCTGAAGTCGGAACGTCTGACTTCTTTACAGGTAGTTGCTCGTTCATCTGCTCATAGCCTTTCTTGGCCCATGGCATATCCTTGTCAAGCAGGAATGCGATATTAACGTAATACTCACACTCCGGCCTTAGATTCCACTTTTCAACAGGAATAGTGTATGTCTTCCTTTCGCGGGGACCTTGGGCATCCTGTGTTGCTGCAAACTGTCCCGTCTGCACTGACTTGCCGTCTTCAACCAGGGTCCAAACCATCTTGTATGCGCCAAGTGTTGTAAAGTAGTTCTTGTTGAATACCTCTATCTGTCCTTTGTTAATGTCTATGGCTTTAACGCCCACATTCTGGTAGACTTTTTTCACCTCGTAATACTGGGGCTTTGGACTCAGGTCGGGCAACATTATACCATTCATGCAGAACATACCATCGTTTGGCCACTCTTTATGGTCGCCGCCGTAACCCAGGAACTTTGTCCCATCTGCCTTGTATGTGTCAATGGCTTGGTCGCACCAGTCCCATATAGCTGCGCCGCAGAAGAAATTGGTACTTTCAATGGCTGCCCAGTAATCTACCAGGTTACCCATGCTGTTACCCATGGAATGGGCATATTCCGAAATATGGAACGGATACTTGATACCTTTGTCCGTGCCTTTCACAGCATAACGGACCCATTCAACGGATGGGTACTGGTTTGAACCCATATCTACAATGTTGTTATTACGCTCGTATTGGATTGGACGTGTTTTGTCGAAAGCCTTTATTGCCTCGTATGCCTTTACAAAGTTCTTGCCCGGACCTGCCTCATTACCCAATGACCATATTACGATGGATGGGGCATTGATATGGGCACGGACCATTTCCATGTTTCGGGCAACGTGGGCGTTCTCAAACTCAGGAACATGGCTTAGCGAGGCTGCTCCATAATAGTACTCGTGTGATTCAATATTGCTCTCATCCTCAAGGTAAATGCCATACTTGTCGCACAGATAGTACATATATGGGTCGTTACTGTAATGGGACATGCGGATGTGGTTGATATTGGCCTGTTTCATCAGGAAAACTTCCTTTAGCATCTGCTCGCGTGTAATGGCGTGACCTGTTGACGGGTTGTTCTCATGACGGTTGACTCCCTTTAGTTTCACAGGCTTGCCATTGACATAGAAATAGCGTCCTGCCAGACCAAATTCGTCATCCTTTGCCGTGGTTTCCTTGATCTCGACCTTGCAGACGCCAAAGAATACGCTTGTCATGTCGATGGTCTTACCGGACTTGTTCTTCAGACTCGCTACAAGCATATAACGCCATGGCTCCTCGGCATTCCAGCCAAGTGCATTGTTTATTTCCAGCTTTTCGTTCAGCCCGGCCCCGGTTTTTGTAACCACGGCTTCACCGGTTTCATCGCTGTATAGCTTTACGGGGAATACCTTATATTCCATTTTGTATCCTTCCGGTTTTTTTGCACCGGCCAGCTCGGCATCGACGGTCATTACGGCCTTGCCATTTTCGAAGCTCTCTGTGCGTACAGCCAGGTCGCGAATACTTACCGTTGGAACACTGGTCAGGTATGTGCTGCGGAAGATACCTGGCAGACGGAACATATCCTGAGCCTCAAGGAAACTGCCGTCGCTGTTGCGATAAACCTCAACGGCAACAACGTTCTCTCCTTTCTTGTTCAGGTAGGATGTAATGTCGAATTGTGCTGTATTGCGGCTGTTCTTGCTATATCCTACATATACGCCGTTGATCCATAAATAGAAGAAACTGTCCACACCATCGAAATTGATGAGGATTCTGCGACCTTTCCACTGGGATGGAACGGTGAAATTGCGACGGTACGAGCCGACTTCATTACGGTATTTGTACGTATAGCGGTTGTGATTCTTAGGCTCGCGCATAACACCGCCCTTCCAGTCATCAACGGCAACATAGTGTTCAAAGATAACAGGTTGGTTCACATAAATGGGGGCACCCCATTTCATTGTTCCGTCCTTTTGCAGACCCTGTACATTCCAACATCCGGGAACGGTGATGTCATCCCAGTTGGATACGTCATAGTTTACGTTGTAGAATTCAACAGGACGCTCCTCGGGTGTCTTTACCCAATGGAATTTCCACGTGCCGTCCAGGCTCTGCCAGAAAGGACTCTTTTCGGGCAGAACTTGCTTTGCACTGGCTTCATTGTCGAAATGGAACATCCATGCACTTGGTTGTTCCTTGTTTAACGACAGGTCTTCAGGACTTTCCCATTCCTTGCCTGTGGGATTCTTTTCTTTTCCGTAATGGAAACCTTTCAGATTGTCAGCTGACAGCATTCCGCATATAAAAGTTGCTGCCACAAAAACAGTCAGGATTTTTTTCATCGTTTATTTCTGGTTAAGTTATTTCGTAATTGTGCATGACAAATATACAAATATTCCGTCAAAGCCACAAACAATGCCATTAAATATGGCATGGCTTTACACTAATTTTACCTGCAAACAGCAAGAAAGGGTAACCATCACGGCTACCCTCTCCTCAACTCAGATTGTTTTAGGTATTAAAAAAGCATAAATGTATTCATTTTACTGGATTGTGGCTCAGGGAGTCCTGTCCGATTTCCGGTGCCTTTGCCGAGGTGTTTTCCATGCTGTTCGGCAACTGGGTAAATTCGGAGTCCGGATCCTCGACGTTCTGCTCAGCCCACAGATGGGGTGAGTCGGGAGCATTGTCCACGAAACTGTGCTGAGCAGCCATGCCGATTGTCAATACTACGGCCACCATGGCAGCAGCACGGTACAATGGTCGCATCCTGTGGTACAAGGTAATTCGTTTTGCCACTACCTTTTTCTCTGTTTCAACAGTCATTGAAAGTATCCGCTTATCGAATTCCTCGTCCAGATGTTCGGTTGCAAGTTCGTTGTTGGCAGCAAATACCTCACGGTATTGCGCCAGCGATTCAGGAATATCCTCCTGTGAGAAGAATGCATGCAAAATCTGCTCCTCCTGGGTTGTAGTATTACAGTCCCAGTAGCGCTCCAGCAATTGTTCTATGTACTTGTAGTCCATCATTGTTTCTTCTCCGTTCTAAAAGGTTAGACGAACATCTTCGTAAAATGTTACACTATTGATAAACTTTTTTTTATTTTTTGTCTTGCTCTATGCAAATACACTCTGACCTGGGACTCATTCATCCCCAGATCTTCTGCTATTTTTTCAAAGCTCTGGCCCTCTACTTCACGCAGTACCATAATCGAGCGTTGAACCTCGGGAAGGCCGTTAATCACGTCACGTGCCATGCTTAGCCCTTCCTTTTGCTCCAATTGAACAGAAGGATCATTGGCGACTATAGGGCAATCCCTGTCCACATCAATGGAAAGATTGCCTCTCCCGGCCTTTTTCGTATAGTCCAGAGCCTGGTTACGGCAGATTGTAATAGCCACCGCTTCCAGGGAATTTACTTTATTCCACTCATCGCGCCTGGCCCACATTTTCAAGAGTGTATCCTGTACCACATCCTCGGCTTCCTGACGATTCAGCGTTATCCTCAAGGCCAGCCTGAACAGCTTGTCCTTCAAAGGCAGAATTTCATTCTTGAAAATTTTTTCCATTAAACAATGGTGGTTCCGATTTTAGCGACAATATCGTTGAAATGAGTTATTACAACACGGGAAACACCTTGTGATATAGCTTCAAAGGCATTTTCCAGTTTTGGAATCATTCCGCCGGATATGACCCCTTCTGCTTTCAGTTTTGAATATGTTTTTGCATTGATAAGCTTAATAACCGAATTTTCGTCTTCGGGATTGTGCATAACGCCTGGCATTTCGAAACAGAAGGTTAATGTCACGTCATAAAAAGGTGCAAGTGACTTGGCTACTGTAGATGCCATGGTGTCGGCATTGGTGTTCAGAATCGTACCTTGACCATCGTGGGTCAGAGGTGCAATAACCGGGATGATACCGTTTGCCAATAGGTTCTTCAGTGCCTGACCATCAGCCTTTTCCACGTCACCCACGTAACCAAAATCTACCATTTCTTCGTGTCCGTCATCCAATTTAACCTTCTTGAGAGGTCGTTTGTGGCTGCGGATAATATCCATGTCGGCACCGGTAAGACCGATTGCATTAACACCCAGTGCCTGTAATTTGGCAACGACAGTTTTGTTGACCAGCCCACCATATACCATTGTCACTACACTAAGCATATCCGAATC
>OMQX01000089.1 GCA_900313335.1 uncultured Prevotellaceae bacterium | reverse complement strand
ATTGCCAATTTTGGCTATTTATGATTGGATATGAAGAACTATGGTCAGACAGGACATCTTCAATATACAGCCGTTTCGCCGACTATTGCAGATCCTATCAAGCCTTACGTTTTAAGACGTACAACACAGAAAGCAGATTTGCTGACTTATACCGTCAATATAGCAGGAAGTGACGAAGGAGCTATAATGTTTGACGGCAACGAATATAGAAACGGTGACACGTTCACTGTTAATTCTACAGTTAGCGAAGAACAGCTTACAGCAAAGTCCGTTGGTTCACTATATACAAAAACGACACTCGCTACCGGCAATATAATCAATCTTGCATATTCGGTTGAACAACCTACGATAGACTATTCCGTAAGGAGCAATCTTGCAGACGGATCCGTCATCTATAAAGGAATACACTACAGGAATGGAGAAACGATAACTGTTACGACTGAGATCGAGAAATCCGAGCTCACGGCAGATGATGTGTCCGGTTACGAACCTGGAGAGATACATCTCAAGGAACAAAGTATAGAAGTCGATTATTTTGAAAAACTCTTTGATCCGGAAACAGCATATGTCATTGCACTCAAGAATGTTCCGGACAATACATACGGAGCATATCTTGACATAACCGGTTCTGCTGCTCCACATGCCCTGCGCAGCACGACTCCCATTGACAACTATATTGCATATCAGGCCAAGGGATATTATTATATCAACGCCCGGCAGAACATGAGCGGATCCTATTTAGGCGCCTGGACATGGAATGCAACGAAGAGTGCAGATCCGGTATGCTGGACAATTACCAAGGTAGATGACAGTTATGTTTTCTATCAGAAGGAGGCAACCTATATAGGCTATCTTGGCATTGATGCAAACGACGTAAACTTTTACTGTAACAAGTCTGCGACAAAATTTATAATTGAACCTTCATCTTCCGCAACTGGAATAGATAATTTAGCAGATGAGCCATCCGGGAAAAAGAAAAACGGTAAATTCTTTGACGGCAAACAGATAATTATCATCCAGGATTCAAAAAAATACAATATCAGCGGAATAAAGGAAAAATAAATAAAACAACTTAAAGATATTATGGAAGACAAGAAAACCTGTCTCTGGGAGAGACACAATGCACTTGGTGCAAAGATGGTGAGTTTCGGCGGTTTCAATATGCCGATACAATACACCGATATCGTTGACGAGCATATGGCAGTTCGTACGGCATGCGGCGTATTTGATGTAAGCCACATGGGCGAAGTACTTGTAACCGGTCCTCAGGCGGAGGATTTCGTACAGTATATTTTTACAAACGACATATCCGGCGCTCCCATTGGCAAAATCTATTACGGAATGATGCTACACCCAACAGGTGGAACCATTGACGATCTGCTTGTATACAAGGAAGGCGATGATCGTTTCTTCCTTGTAATCAATGCTGCCAATATCGACAAGGATTACGCGTGGATCAGCGAACAGGCCAAGTCATTTAATGTAGTAACCGAAAACAAGAGTGATTATTACGGACAACTTGCTATCCAAGGTCCTAAGAGCGAAGATGTTGTCGAGAATATTTTGGGCTTAGAGTGCAAGGAGCTCGTTTTCTATACCTTCAAGGAAATGGAGATTGAAGGTGAAACAATCATCATCAGCCGCACCGGTTATACTGGTGAGGACGGATTTGAAATCTATGGCTCACATGCATTTATCCAGAAGAATTGGGATAAATTGATCGATAGCGGTTCTGTCAAACCATGTGGTCTTGGATGTCGCGACACATTACGTTTCGAAGTTGGCCTGCCATTGTACGGAGACGAACTTACAGACGACCTTACTCCCATCGAGGCAGGTCTTGGAATGTTTGTCAAGGTAGAAAAACAGAATTTCATAGGCAAAGAGGTCGTTGCACGACAGAAGGCCGAGGGTGTTACACGTAAGATTGTCGGCATAGAACTTGATGACAAGGCTATCCCGCGTCATGGATACAAGGTTGTAGCAAACGACCGTGAAGTAGGAGAAGTAACGACCGGCTATAACAGCATTTCGACAGGAAAGAGCGTATGCATGGCACTCGTAGATATTGACTACGCAAAACTCGGTACTCGTGTCGGCATACAGATCCGCAAGAAAGTATTCCCCGGTACTGTAATAAAGAAACGCTTTTACGAGAAAAGCTATAAGAAATAATCAAACAACATATTAACCTAAAAAAAATCCCTTTCTATAAAAGGGTCTTAATGCTATGGCTAAAGTTATTGAAGGACTCTACTACAGTGAGAGTCATGAGTATGTTAAAGTTGAAGGCGAATTCGGTTATGTAGGTATTACCGACTATGCACAGGGACAGCTGGGTAATGTAGTATATGTTGACATGCCCGAAGTTGATGACGAGGTTGTTGCTGGCGAGGAATTCGGTGCAGTCGAGAGCGTCAAGGCAGCCAGTGACCTGTTTTCCCCGGTTAGCGGTACCGTCGTTGAAATTAACGAGGCACTCGAAGATTCGCCCGAGCTCATCAATCAGGATGCTTTCGAAAACTGGATCATGAAGGTTCAGCTGAGCGATCCATCCGAGTTGGACAACCTTATGGATGCCAAGGCCTACGAAGCCATCTGTGACTAAGTAATCAGGAATCATTTTTGAACTATAATACCATGTTCAAGTATTTTCCACATACAACCGATGATATTCAGCAGATGCTTGGTGTCATCGGTGTAAAGTCGTTAGACGATCTGTATGCAGAAATCCCCGAAGAGCTAAAGCTTCACCGTCAGTTGGATATACCATTGCAAAAGAGTGAGATAGAAGTTCGCAACATGATTCAGGGATTGGCAGAAAAGAACTGCCGGCTTACATGCTTTGCAGGTTCGGGTGTCTATGACCACTACACTCCAAGTCTTGTACCATACCTTGCATCACGCAGTGAGTTCAGCACAAGCTACACACCTTATCAGGCTGAAATAAGTCAGGGTACATTGCTATATATCTTTGAATATCAGACAATGATGGCACGCCTTACAGGCATGGACCTCAGCAATGCATCCATGTATGATGGTTCTACAGCCACGGCAGAAGCAATGATGATGTGTGTTTCTGCTGCCAAGAAACGCAACCGTGTACTAATTTCCGGTACATTCAACGAAAATATCCTGCAGGTAGTCCGCACATACGCAAAATTCCATGGAGTAGATCTCGTAGAAGTACCACACAAGGATGGTGTAATGGATCAGCAAGTTGCAAAAGAACTAATTGAATCAGACGATGTTGCAGGACTTATCGTTGTACAGCCCAACCGATATGGTTTTATAGAGGATTTCACCGGCCTTGCAGATTTTTGCCATGAACATAATACCTTGCTTGCAATCAACACCGTTGCTTCGGCGCTTGGCGTTCTTAAATCACCTGGTGAATGGGGAGCCGACATAGCATGCGGTGATGCACAGAGCCTTGGTGTGCCTATGGGATACGGAGGTCCTTATATCGGCTATCTGTGCACCAGGAATACTCTTGTCCGCAAGATGCCTGGTCGTCTTGTAGGAGCAACTACAGATGCTGATGGCAAACGTGCCTTCGTACTTACAATGCAGGCTCGTGAGCAACATATCCGTCGCGAGAAGGCAACGAGCAATATCTGTACAGCACAAGGCTTCATGTGCCTGTATATTGCATGTTATCTGAGCCTCATGGGACCAACCGGACTCAAGCAAGTCAACCAGCAGAGCTATAACGCAGCACATTATATGCATGACGAACTTATTAAGAGCGGCAAATTTGCAGAAGTATTCCCCAACAAGCCCTTCCTTAACGAATTCACGCTCCGCTACACAGGCAATGATGATATCCGTTCAAGAATGGCAGAAGCAGGAATCCTATTCGGAGTTCCTACACAGGATATGGACAAATGCATAACAATAGCATGCACGGAAAAGAATACACGCGAACAAATAGAATCAGTAATTAATCAGCTTTAATACGTAAGAAGAATGAATAATGTATATTACGGAAAGCTGATTTTCGAGCTTTCCAAGCCTGGACGAATCGGTTACTCATTACCATCAAGCGACATTAACGGATATTGCTTAGGTGACCTTCCGGAAAGTGTCATCAGAAAGAGTCAGCCGGATCTTCCCGAGGCCGACGAATTAACTGTAGCACGGCACTACACGAATATGTCAAATAACAATTTCGGCGTAGATACCGGTTTCTATCCGCTGGGAAGCTGTACCATGAAGTATAATCCAAAAGTCAACGAGGAAATGGCTGCACTCCCTGGATTCAACATTCATCCTTCAACACCGGATGCAATGGCACAAGGAGCCCTTGAATTATACGATGAGGTACAGAAGATTCTAAGCGAGATTGCAGGCCTCAGCCGCTTCACACTCAATCCATACGCCGGAGCACATGGCGAACTTACCGGCCTTATGGTCATCCGTACATACCATATGCAACGCGGCGATGTTGCACGTACCAAGATTATCGTGCCGGATTCTGCACATGGTACAAATCCTGCCAGCGCAGCTGTATGCGGTTTACAAATCGTACAGGTCAAAAGTACTGCCGACGGAACTGTGGATGTCGAAGACCTTAAGCCATTACTTGGACCCGATATTGCCGGCATGATGATGACAAATCCCAATACATTGGGTATATTTGAGCGTAAGATACCAGAGATTGCACAGCTTATACACGAATGCGGCGGTCTTATGTATTATGACGGCGCCAACCTTAATCCAATGCTCGGTGTCTGTCGTCCGGGTGATATGGGTTTTGACGTAATGCACATCAATCTGCACAAGACATTCTCCACACCACACGGAGGCGGTGGTCCCGGCAGCGGTCCGGTAGGTGTCAGGGCAGGACTCGAGAACTGTCTGCCTAATCCGCAGGTTATACGAAACGAAGACGGCACCTATGCAATTACGTCGGGCGACAATTCGCTTGGCAGGGTAAGCAGCTGGTTAGGCAATTACGCTATTATAATACGTGCATACGCATACTTGCTAAGTCTTGGCAGGGAAAATATTGCAATGGCAGGAAAATTGAGCGTACTCAACGCCAACTACATCAAGGAATGCCTGCGTTCGCATTACAACCTGCCTATCGACGGACTATGCAAGCACGAGTTCGTCTTTGATGGACTGAAGGAAGAATATGCCGGTGACCATCACAGCCCAAACCATATTACGACACTTGACGTTGCCAAGCGACTGCTGGATTATGGTTTCCACGCACCGACAATATACTTCCCTCTTCTGTTCCATGAGGCAATGATGATTGAACCTACAGAAACAGAAAGCAAGGATACGTTGGACGAGTTCATCACCGTAATGAAGCAGATTGCCGAAGAAGCCAAGACTGATCCCGAATTGCTCAAGACAGCACCCCACTCCACTCCTATTCGCCGTCTGGATGATGTAAAGGCTGTCAAGGAGCCAAGATTCGTATATTAGATTATGGAGTTTAACATTATAATTATCGGTGCTGGTCCTGGCGGCTATGAGACCGCCGTAGCAGCAGCAAAGAAAGGACTGAGTGTTGCAATAGTCGAGAAATCAGACCTTGGCGGCACATGCCTCAATTGCGGTTGCATACCCACCAAATGCCTTTGCCATACTGCCGAGGTATTGGAATTGGTCAAGGAATCCACTTCTCATGGCATTTCCACCAATGACGTTCAATTTGATATCCAGAATGCAATCGAACGCAAAAACCAAGTTGTAAGCCAATTACAGTCAGGAATTGATGCCCTGATGAAAATACCAGGTATCACCCTATATCGGGGAGAAGCACAGCTTGTAGATACATGGGACTATCAAGGGCCAGAACATAATCATTGCAACTGGTTCCATAACCAAATTCCTGCCCATTGAAGGAGCACATGCACAAGGTGTCGTTACAAGCACCGAGATGCTCAACCTCACCAGCATACCCAAGCGCCTGTGCATAATAGGCGGTGGCGTCATCGGTCTTGAGTTTGCAAGCATATATAACAGCTTCGGTTCAGAAGTAACTGTAGTTGAATTCTGCAAGGAAATACTGCCCAACTTTGACCGCGATCTGGCAAAGCGTCTGCGTACTTCACTCAAAAAGCGTGGTATAACATTCTGTACAGGTGCTGCAGCAAAGAGCATTTCATCCGGCGAGACCATGACCGTTGCCTACGAAGAGAAAGGCAAGGAGAAAAGCGTTGAGGCAGATCTTGTACTAATGGCTGTCGGCCGTGCTGCAAATGTCGGTTCGCTCAATCTCGACGACCTGAATATTGCATATACACCAAAGGGTATCGAAGTAGACGGGAATATGCAGACATCAGTTCCCGGAATATATGCAATCGGAGACGTAAACGGACTTCTGCAACTTGCACATGCAGCAAAGGCACAGGGCATTATTGCATTGGAGCATATACTGCAAGGCACAGCTGCCGACAAGTCTTCAATAGACCTTGGCATCGTACCTGCCGCAGTATTTACCGTCCCCGAGGCAGCCATGGTAGGCAAAACAGAGGAACAGCTTACAGAGCAAGGTGTTGAATACAAAGCCTATAAATCATTCTACCGTGCAAATGGCAAGGCACTCAGTATGGATGCAGAAGAAGGTATTGTAAAAATACTGGCAAATTTAGACGGAAAGCTGCTTGGAGCCCACATCCTTGGAGCCCATGCCAGCGACCTGATCCATGAACTTGCTATACTTATGAGCAAGGAAGGAACAGTACATGATATCGCCAAAACGATACATGCCCATCCTTCGTTAAGTGAAATAATCCTGTCTGCATCAGAATAAACAAAAACTCCCTGGCAAATGTCAGGGAGTTTTTTTAGCTTTATTTGTGTCGGATCATAATATCCTTTACACTGTAATTATCCATGAAGCGCGATCGGTCGACATTACCCCTTATACCATTAATGCTGCCGCTTGCCGTAAACTGCCAAATAACAAAACGGACCTCATCGCTGACCGAAGGTGCCTCCTCGGCATAACGGGCGAACATGAAAGGACAGTCAAGGAATTTACCCTGAAGGTATTTGTTGTAATAGTGCATGCCGGTATATATCAAAGGCTTGCACCCGAAATGCTTCTCCACTCCCTCTATAAATGCACGTAGACGCGATTGGAAGCTGGCTATATCGCCCCTTGGCGGTGTTTCCACATCAACAATGGGAATAAGGTCCTGGGTACGCGGATCAACAACCGAACAGAAATTCTGTAATTGTGCAGCTGCTGCAGACATTGGATTAAAGAAATGATATACACCCACGGGAATACCTTCCGAACGTGCACCCTCCAGATTTCTTTTATAAGTATTGTCAACCAGACCTACATTCTCTGTAGCCTTCAGGTATACAAATGCTACACGGTTGTCCGCAGCGACCTGCTTCCAATCGATATGTCCCTGATAGTGGCTTACATCTATGCCGGTATACGAATTCCCGATGTGACGTACAGGACGCGCCTGAATCCTGCCCATTTCTGCTGTAAGCTGCATAACACGCTCTGGCTTACATGGCTTAGGCAAGACATCAGGTGCAGCTACATTCTGCTTTGATACGCGTTTCCTGGGTTTGGCCTGAACAACAATGGCCGGCAACAGAAACAATATTATGAGTATTAGTAATAAATTCCTATTTTTCATTTGGAAGTAAACAATAACTACTACAAGTCCTATAACTATAGCACCAAGTATACCTCCAACAACACCAAATATAACAGCATTATTAGTAGTAGATTCTGGTGGTTTATCACTTTGATCTCTATCTGTATCATCAGAAGATGGTGTAGGTGGTCT